>JALYZF010000019.1 GCA_030948995.1 Acidobacteriota bacterium | reverse complement strand
GCCGGTTATGAAACTGGCGGAAACTCGCGAAGCGAATTTTACAATCGAAGGACGACAAAGCGCAAATTTTTTCTATAATCTAACGCCGCCGCGCCGCGGGCGTTACGAATTCGGGCGAACAGCCGTTCGCTTCCTGTCGCGGCTCGGTCTGGTTTGGTGTCAGGATTATTTAAATAAAACAGAAACGGTCAAAGTTTATCCGAGTATGCGGCGCGCGCGGGAAATGGAACTCAAAGCTCTCGGCGCGCGCTCGTTTCTGGCGATTCAAAGAAAGAGCGTTCGTCGCGGCGAAGGGCGCGAGTTTGAATCGATGCGCGATTACGTGCGCGGCGACGAACTCAGGCATATTTCTTGGACGGCGACGGCGCGACGGAATAAATTAACCACCAGACAATATCAAATTGAACGCGACCAGACGATTTTAATTGCGCTGGACGCCGGACGCCTGATGACCGGACGCATCGGCAATGAGACAAAATTCGACACGGCGATTCACGCATCTCTGGCGCTGATGTCGGCGGCTTCGCGCGGCGGCGACAATTGCGGACTAGTCGTTTTCGGGCGGCGCGTGAAAAAATTTCTGCCGCCGAAAAAAGGCATCGAACATTTAGATGCCGTTCTCGAAACTCTGCACGATTTAGAGCCGGAATTAATTGAGCCGTCCTATTCGCGCGCTTTTCAATTTATTGCGTCTAATTCTAAGAAACGCGCGTTCGTCGTCGTTTTAACGGATTTGGTTGATAAGGAAAGCTCAAAAGAATTACTCGCTTCGCTGAAACTTATGCGCCCGCGCCATTTGCCGCTCGTCGTTTGCATCGGCGACCGTGACTTGAACCAAACGGTCAGCGAAATTCCGAAAGAATTAAAAGACGTTTTCACGCAAAGCGCGGCGGAAGAAATCATTCACCAGCGCGAAGCGGCATTGCGATTAGTCGAATCACTCGGCGGTCTTGCACTTGACGTTACGGCAAATTCGCTCGCACCGCGATTGCTTGAAACTTATTTGAGAGTTAAAGAAAGAGGATTGTTATAAAGTAAGTTTTTAGTAATGGGTTTTATTATAATTGGTTGGCGGACAAAATTTCAGTTGTTGAAACAGATGACAAAAGGTTAAACTAACAATATGTTGAGTCAATACATTCAAGCCGCAATGCGGCAAGCCAAATATAAGATATTGTCCGATGAAGAAGGTTTCTTCGGCGAGATTCCGGGCTTTCAAGGCGTTTGGGCTAATGCCGAAACGCTAGAAGAATGCCGCGAAGAATTGGCAGAAGTTTTGGAAGAATGGATTTTCCTTCACATTGCAGACAATACGCCTTTACCCGTCGTGAACGGATTGAAATTGTCTGTCGAAAAAGTTTCCGAAACAGCTTTATAAGTTTTCCCAAACGCTTCTTTCGATATTTGCTTGCTTTAATATATCAATCAGCAAGTTTTTCCCAATGTCGGATTTGTGCGGATTTGGAATGCGAACTTTCAAAACGTTTTTCTTCATATATTGATGATTTCCGCCTGAAATAGGTCCGTCGAATCCAAGTTGGCGTAAGTAGTAAATCAAATCTTTTCGTTTAATCGGCGCAAGTTTTGGCATAACGAAATAGTGTCCTCATCTAAATTTTTATTCATCGTCAACTAACTTCGCCAGTTGATTAAGAATTATACATACAAAAAAAGCGCCTATTACAAAAATAATAGCTTCGTTTGCTTTACCTGATTCTAAGAAAGACAAAGCCTTATAAGCTACAATTGTATACAAGCCAGATATAAAAGCGTTCCGTTTATTTTTGCTAATTTTCCTTTTATTCTGATTATGTCTTTTTTCTAGATTGTTTGGTCTGTCCATTTTTCTCCTTGCATTAAAAAGCTATAAAACAAAAAAGCCGGATAAACGTGAAACGGCTCGTAAGCGATTTCCTTTATCCGGCGGGTAGATTCTTTAATCTAACGACCTGTATTCGATTGTTATAAAACACAACTTTTAGAAATTGTGTTCACCTCATTTTTACTATTATAAACTCCGTATGTCAAACAAATTCTTAAACATAAAATTTAACCACCTAATATAATTGCAAAATGGCTTCCCGTCAATAATCATAAGAATAAAACCTAACTTACTCCTTTCTTGACACTTTCCCGCTCAGCTATTAGTATTTATAGTTTCGGCTTTACTGCCAGAAGTGTATCTATATGTTCGAGTCTTTATCCGACAAGTTAAAGAAATCGCTTAAGAATCTGCGCGGCGAGGGCAAACTGACGCTCGAGCATGTTGACGCGGCGTTGCGCGAGATTCGGATGGCTTTGCTTGAAGCCGACGTTAATTATAAAGTTGCGAAGGATTTTGTTGACGCGGTTCGGGCAAAAGCCGAAGGTCAGGCGGTTTGGCAGGATTTGAAGCCGCACGAGCAGGTTGTCAAGATTGTTTATGACGAGTTGGTCGAATTGTTCGGCGGAACTTCTTCGCGGCTGGTTTTTACGCGGGCGATTCCGAATGTCGTGATGGTCGTCGGGCTGCAAGGTTCGGGTAAAACGACTTCGACGGGAAAAGTCGCCAACTGGCTGGCGAAAAATCAGGAACGTAAGCCGCTGCTGGTTTCGGTTGACGTTTATCGTCCGGCGGCGCGTGAACAGCTTCGGGTTGTCGGCGCGGCGGTCGGGCAGGCGGTTTATCAGGACAAAGAGACGAACGACCCGATGACGCTCGTGCGTGGCGCGATGCGTTACGCGCAGGATTCGGGCTTTGATACTTTGATGATTGACACCGCCGGTCGTCTGCATATCGACGACGACTTGATGGTCGAACTCGAACAAATCAAAGCGGAGACGAAACCGGTCGAAGTTTTATTTGTCGCCGACGCGATGACCGGGCAAGATGCCGTCCGAAGCGCGGAAGAATTTCATAAACGAGTCGGAATCACGGGCGTGATTTTGACGAAAATGGACGGCGACGCGCGCGGCGGCGCGGCTTTATCCATTAAGCAAGTTATCGGTCAGCCGGTAAAATTTGTCGGTGTCGGCGAAAAATACGACGCTATCGAGCCGTTTTACCCGGACAGAATCGCGCAGAGAATTCTGGGAATGGGCGATGTTTTATCGCTTATCGAAGAAGTCCAAGGCAAGATTGACGAGGACGAAGCGCAGAAGCAGTTGGAAAAAATGACGAGCAATCAGTTTACGCTCGAAGATTTTCGTAACCAGCTCGGACAATTCAAAAAACTCGGCTCGATGTCGAAATTAATGAAGATGCTGCCCGAACAAATGATGGGCGGAATGCAACTTTCAGACAAGCAATCGGAAGAAGTCGAAGCGCAGATGAAACGCACCGAAGCGATTATCGATTCGATGACCAAAGGCGAGCGGCACGACCACAAAATTATTGACGCCAGCCGCAAGACGCGCATTGCAAGAGGTTCGGGTTCGACAATAACGGAAGTCAACGGGTTGATTCGTCAATACGAGCAGATGAAGAAAATGATGCAGCAGATGAATCGCGGCGGACTTTTCTC
>JALYZF010000013.1 GCA_030948995.1 Acidobacteriota bacterium | reverse complement strand
GAGAAAATGGTTGTCGCGGGCGGCTTTGTCGAAGTCAGCGCAAATAACGTTTCCGTGCTGGCTGATTCGGCTGAAACGGCGGCGGAAATTGATGTCGAAGCGGCTCGAATCGAGCGCGAAACCGTCGAGAAAAATCTCGGCGCGTGGCGCGGTTCGGAAGAAGAATTTGAAATTGAAAAAGACCGTCTGGAAAAAGCGCAGGCACGCCTTCAATTAGCTTCGGGAAGATAAACTTTACAATTACGCGCTTTCAGATTACGAATTACGAATGGAAGACAATTCAACCAGCGTAATTCGTAATTTTTTTGCTCTCGTCAATCTCTTCATTTATCTGCAAAACCCGAAACAAGAAAAATGTATAAAATTTCAAGATTTCAGAACAGCTCGCGGATAGAGGAAGTAATTCGGGAATTATCGAGCTTGTAGTTCTCTTTGATAAACGACTTTGCCGCCGATAATTGTCGCCACAACCGCGCCAGTGAACTTACAATCGCCGAAAGGCGTGTTTTTTGATTTGGACTTGCTCTCAGAGATTTTATAAATCCAATTTAAATCAGGGTCGAGAATCGTTACGTCGGCAATCGAGCCGACTTTTAATGTGCCGCGATTTTCTAAATTAAAAATCTTCGCCGGATTCGTCGAAAACAATTCTACGAAACGAATTAAATCAATCATTCCGGCGTGAACAAGGCGTTCAAAAGCCAAACCGACGGCGGTTTCAAGCCCTGTAATTCCGAACGGCGCGCGGTCGTATTCGAGAGCTTTTTCGTCCGCGTGATGCGGCGCGTGGTCGGTGGCAATCGCGTCAATCGTGCCGTCTTTTAATCCTTCTAAAATAGCCTCGAGATGTTCTTCCGAGCGCAAAGGCGGCGACATTTTGGTATTTGTGTCGTAACCTTCGACCGATTTATCTGTAAGCGTAAAATGATGCGGCGTAACTTCGCAGGTAATGTTTATTCCTTCGTTTTTAGCGCGGCGGACAATCTCAATTGCGCCTTTTGTTGAAATATGGGCGATGTGAACGCGCGCGCCTGTTTCTTTAGCCAGAATAACATCGCGCACGGCGTCAATTTCTTCGGCAAGCGCGGGCATTCCTTTCAAACCGAGCAGAAGCGAAAGTCTTCCTTCGTGCATCACGCCGCCCGACGATAAAGATTTGTCTTCGCAGTGGTCAACGATTGGCAAATCAAAATCTTTGGCGTATTCCATCGCCCGCCGCATAATTCCGGCATTCGGAACGGGTCGCCCGTCGTCGGACACGGCAACCGCACCCGCCGCTTTCATCTCGCCCATTTCGGCAAGTTCCGCGCCGTCAGAACTTTTCGTAATTGCGCCGACGGGGAAAACATTCGCCAGATTTGCTTTTCTACCCTGCTCAATCATATAGCGCGTAATCGCCGCGTTGTCATTTACAGGCGACGTGTTCGGCATCGGGCAAACGGATGTAAAACCGCCTGCAACCGCCGCCGCGCAGCCCGACGCAATCGTTTCCTTATGCTCCTGTCCCGGCTCGCGCAGATGAACGTGCAAATCAATAAAACCGGGCGCGACAATCAAACCCGTGGCATCGAAAGCTTCCGCATCTTCCGGCGCAAATTCGTTTGAGGCGAGCCACGCGACGACTCGCCCGTTTTCTATTAAAAGATTCTTCCCGCTGTTTTGTCCTTCTGACGGGTCAATCAAATGTCCGCCTGAGATTAAAAGTTTTTTGCTCATTTACCTGCTGTTTTTCTTATGTTTTTCAATTGATTTTCTAGTTGAATAATTGCGAAATCAATTTCTGATTCCTTTTGCCTTAAGTTAGAAATATTTTCCTCAAATTGTTGTTTATTTGTAATATTTTCATCAAGAATTAATTGAAACTTTTGGACGCTTAATTGGTTGTCTTCAAGTCTTTTTTCAAAAATTTGTCGGTTAAGTTTGGAATATTCTAAAAAATTGCTATCTACCGGCAAAACTTCGATTTCTTTTATTTTGTTAATTTGTTCTCTGTCGATTTTAATTAATTGGTTCAATGATTCAATTTGCTCTTGTGCGGGGGCTTTTATTAGTTGCCGATTGTCAGGGAAGTTTTTTATATTTTCATCACTTAAAACATTAGGTCTTGACACCATTGTTTTCACAATAAGGTCTTGTTTATCTTGTAGAATCATTACATCACTCATAATAGTTTTAATTCTGTTTTCAACGGAATTTGAACTACAACTTATGAAAAATAAAATTAGAATAAACAAGGTGATAAAAAGTTTTTGCATAATTACCTTCCTCTAAACTCCGAAATAACTTCAATCTTCCCGACAATGTTTTGATTAAATTCTTCTAAATTCTCCGCCGGAATCCAGTATTCTTCGTGCGTTACGCCGCCGACAATTTTTATCTCGTA
This sequence comes from Acidobacteriota bacterium, assembly GCA_030948995.1. GTDB lineage: Bacteria > Acidobacteriota > Blastocatellia > Pyrinomonadales > Pyrinomonadaceae. Next base: position 8,288 of record JALYZF010000013.1, on the reverse strand, counting down.
ATTGTCGAGAAACTCTTTACGAACTTCAAACTTCGTTACAAAGCCGATTTTATCAGCGTTATATTTAGCATTCCAATCGCGGGCGATTTGCGCCGCGTATTCTTCGTTCAAAACCGGATAAAATATCGGCTGTTCGGGCAGGCGCGACGGAAAGGCTGTAAAATCGCTCGCTTCAATCAAAGCTAATTCTTTTGTGCCGACGGGACGAAATAAAGTTATTGTTTCTTCGTTCATCTAAGCGGCGCGTAGCAGAGTTTCGCGGACGTTTTGGGCAATCTCGACCGGATAAAAATAATTCGACGGGTAAAGATAATCTTCGCCCGATTCGTCAACGACGCGAATATAATCGTCTTTTGCGGCGTTTTCGTCCGGCAAAACTTCGTAGATTTTGCGGATTTCCAAATCTTCGCAGCCTTCGTTTTTGATGCACAAAACAAATTGTCTGTCTTTCTCGTTCATAACTTTCAATCCAAAAATGTTTTGATTTTTATTTTCCTTTTGCCGATTCCGTGCGCTTCATACCAATGCAGTTCGACAAGCCTTATTCTACCATTTTGCAGTTTTACTTGAGCAATTCCTTTTAATTTCCGCCAGCGTCCGCGACCGAATTGTTTTCGCAAATCGGAAATTTCGCGGATGCTCGAGCCGACTGCAATTGTTTCGATTTCCGTAACTTCTCCGATTATTTCAAAGATTTCTTCCACTGTTTACCGCGCCTCCGGTTGCCAGATACAAAACCGCCATTCGCACGGCAACGCCGTATTTTACCTGGTCTAAAATTAAAGAGCGCGAACTGTCGGCAACGTCCGAAGCGATTTCGATGCCGCGATTCATCGGTCCCGGATGCAGAACGATTGCATCGGATTTGGCTAAATCAAGCCGTTCCTGCGTCAAGCCGTAATGAATCGCATACTCGCGCAAAGTCGGAAAATACGCCGAATCCTGACGCTCGCTCTGGATTCGCAAAATCATCACGACATCCGAGCCTTCGATGGCTTCTTCGACCGTTTTTGAAACGAATAAATCTTTTGCGACCAAGTGCCGGAAATCATCGGGAACAAGCGTTTTCGGTCCGGCGACGCGGACGGTTGCGCCGAGTTTTGTCAGTAGATGAATATTCGAGCGCGCCACGCGGCTGTGCAGAATATCGCCGACGATTGCAACTTGCAATCCTTCGATTTTCTTTTTATGTTCGCGAATTGTCATCGCGTCGAGCAGCGCCTGCGTCGGATGCTCATTCGCGCCGTCGCCGGCGTTGATTATCGCCGCTTTTGAAACTTTTGCGAGTTGATGCGGAACGCCAGCGCTCGAATGGCGGACGACGATGCAATCGGGCGACATTGCGTCTAAATTCAAAGCCGTGTCGAGCAGAGTTTCGCCTTTTGTCACCGCCGAAGATGAAACGCTGATGTTAACTGCGTCGGCGGAAAGGCGTTTGGCAGCAAGCTCAAAAGAAGTTCGCGTTCTGGTGGATGATTCAAAAAAAAGATTAATAACGGTTTTGCCGCGCAAGGTAGGAACTTTTTTTATCTCGCGCTGGTTTATCTCGCGGAAGTTTTCCGCCGTGTCGAGAATCCCGACGATTTCCTTAGCGGACAAATCGCGGATTCCCAAAAGGTCGCGGCGACGAAACGGTTTATTCATTAGTTTTTGGCAATTCTTTAGTCCTAACTACCTTTTTTTCTGAAAGCATTATTTCAGAAACTAAAACCTTTTCATTTGAGCTATACATCAAAAGAATAGAATCCTTACTCACACGAATTTTGTCATAAATAGAATCAACGTCATTTAGAATCTCGACAAAATTTTCCCCCGAAATATCGGATAAAGCAACTATTTGTTTATCTTGATTCAGTTCCGTTTTGGTAAAAACAAACATCAGCGAACCTGTTTTTATTACTTCTTCAGGGTGGAAATTATCTTCACGAAAAGGTTGAAACTTTTCCTGATAAATGTTTTCAGGTATCTTTAGAGTGTTATCTAAAGGAATTTGATAAAAAGTTTGAATTACTTGATTATTTGATGGGAAAAGCCAAGATGTTGAAAAGTTTTGAATATCTAAAAACAGATAATTATATGTGATGTAATGGATTCTTCCTTTAGAAGCATTTTCCTGTAAAGAAAGAGGTGAAACTAAAAAATCAGAACCTTCAATTCTAGTAAATCCTCGATAATTTATTTCAAATTTAGCCGAATCTTTTTTACTAAACATAGATTCAAATTAGGTTTTTATAAAAAAGTAAGGCATTTAACCTTGCTTGAAAAACTATTCATTTGGTCTAACGAAAATCCCGACCGCTTCCTCGTCGTCAAATTCTTTGAGCATTACTTTGATAATTTCGGCTTTTTTCGTCGGCACAATTTTGCCGATGAAATCGGCTTGAATGGGCAATTCGCGGTGTTCGCGCCCGCGGTCAATCAGGACGGCAAGCTGGACTTTGCGCGGGCGACCGAAATCCATTAATTGGTCAAGCGCGGCGCGGATTGTGCGCCCCGTATAAAGCACGTCGTCGATTAAAATTATATTTTTGTCTTTAATATCAACATCCAACTCAGTTCGGTTGACAATCGGATTTGCGCCGACGGTCGAGAGGTCGTCGCGGTAAAGCGTGATGTCTATGATTCCGAAAGTGGGTGCGACGCCTTCTAATTCTTCGATTTTATCGCGCAGGCGTTCGGCAATCGGCACGCCGCGCCTGCGGATTCCGACTAAATACAAATCTTTCGCGCCTTGATTGTCTTCAACGATTTCCGACGCCAGACGCGACAGGGCGCGCTTCATTCGCACGCCGTCCATAATTCTAGACTTTTCCACTAACTTGATTTCGTCACCCATATCTTGTGGCAAATCGTAGCAAACAAAAGCGGCAAGTTACAAGTTAAAAGCGGCAAATGACAAAACTATAAAATAAAAGATAAAATTCGGAAGCAAAATTTTTGAAATGTCTTTTTACCAATCAATAATTCGCCCGCTTCTTTTTCGTTTTCCGGCTGAAACGGCACACGAGCTTGGCTTAAAAGCGCTCGAAAACGGTTTAAGTTCAGAGCACGCGCGCGAATTTTTCGCCGAAAAATTTAACTGCGAAGAATTCGGCGAATTGGAGCGTTTCGGTTTGAAATTCAAAAATCCTTTGGGCGTTGCGGCAGGTTTTGATAAAAACGGAAAAGTCGTTACTCAACTAGCGTCTATCGGCTTCGGATTTGTCGAAGTCGGAACGGTTACGTTTGAAGCGCAGACGGGAAACGAAAAGCCGCGCCTTTTCAGATTGCCCGAAGACGAAGCGTTGATAAACAGGCTTGGATTTAACAATGAAGGCGTTTTGAAAGTTACCGAGAGATTAAAAAAAATAAAGCTAAGTTGCGTTCTCGGCGTCAATATCGGCAAAAATAAAAATGTGCCGAACGAAGCGGCGGTTGAAAATTATTTGAAAAGTTTCGATTCGGCTCACGCCGTCGCCGATTATGTCGCTGTAAATGTTTCCAGCCCGAACACGCCGAATTTGCGCGAACTGCAAAGGGCGGAAAGTCTGGAAGAGCTTTTAAGCGCTCTGCAAAAAAGAAATTCGGAGCTTAATAAACAAAATGAAAAAACGCTGCCGTTGCTCGTCAAAATCGCGCCTGATTTGTCGGAATTTGAAATCGAAGCGATTACCGATATTGCGCTACGACTGAAACTAGCCGGAGTAATTGCCACAAATACAACTATAAACAGAGAAAATCTGCTGACGCAAAATGTTGAAAATATTGGCGGAGGTTTAAGCGGCAAACCTTTACGCCAAATTTCAAACGAGGTAATAAAACAAATTTATAAAATCTCAAAAGGGAAACTTCCCATAATCGGCGTCGGCGGAATTTTCTCGCCCGAAGACGCTTTTGAAAAAATCGCGGCGGGTGCCTGTCTCATTCAATCTTACACGGGATTCGTTTATCAAGGCATTACATTTGCGCGCGACGTGAATTTCGGTCTGGCGAAAATCTTGCGCCGAAAAGGTTTTAATCATTTGAACGAAGCCGTCGGGTCGGGAACAATTTTCTAAAAACAGCGTCTAAAATTTTCAAGCCAAAATTTTCAAGCCGAAAATGCGTTGTTGCAAGATTTAACTTTTTCGCACGTTCAAGAATCGGTTGGGTTTCGGCAAATCTAATGCCGACCGAAAAAAAATTATTAAAAAACCACGCGGCACAACCTTTTAACCGTTTCCGCGTTCAAACGAATCGAGTGTCGAGGAATAATTTAAAGATGAAACAATTTATCGCTTTTCTATTGATTTCCGCCATTTATCTAGGTTTGGTTTCGCCGTTTGTTTTGCAAACTCAGGCGCAAGTTCGTCGCGGCAACGCCGCTTCCTTAAATATGAATGATTCAACGAACGGTTTAAAATTTCGTTTGAGCGAAGGCGCGGAAGGCGCGGAAAATCGCAGCGTAACGCCGCCGGCAAATGGTGACGCGCTATCGGAGTCGGAAACCGCAAATCTTTTGAAACGCTTGCCAGCGGTGAAAGCCGAAGCTGACGACCAAAAAGATTTTGCCAAACGGGAAGGAAGTTTGCCCGCGCCGAAAACGGGAAAAATAATTCCGGTAAAATTTCCCGCAAGCGAGCAACGCGGAACGCCCAAGGTGAATTTGGGCAACACGCTGGAAGTCGTGCGTTATTCGCCCGAAGGCGTGGTCAAACTCGCGCCGGATTTGAATGTTACGTTCTCGCAACCGATGGTTGCCGTCGCTTCGCAGGAACAAGCGGCGCAAAACGTTCCCGTTCAAGTTTCTCGTCTTCCCGAAGGTAAATGGCGCTGGCTCGGGACAAAAACTTTAATGTTCGACGCGACGAAGCGTTTTCCGATGGCGACGCGCTTTACCGCAACAATTCCGGCGGGAACAAAATCGGCGAACGGTCAAGTTTTGTCGAAGGATGTCGTTTGGACTTTTCAAACTCCGCCGCCGACGGTTGAAACAAAAATTCCCGAAAATCAAACAACGCGGCGTGACGCGCTAATGTTTGTTTCGTTCGACCAAGAAATAAATGCCGAAGCTGTTTTAAAAACAATATCCATTACAGCCGCCGGAAAGAAAATTCCAATCAGGCTTGCGACCGAAGCGGAAATTGCAAACGACGCTAGCGTTTCTTATTACGCGAAAAACGCGCAGCCCAATCGTTGGCTGGCTTTTCGCGCCGTCGGTTCGGACGGTTCAACAGAAAATGCTCTGCCTGCCGACGCGCAAATTACGATTACGGTTGAAAAAGGAACGCCGTCAGCCGAGGGCGAATTGACGACCACAAAAGCCCAGAGTTTTAACTTCAGAACTTTCGGCGCCATGAAATTCGTCAAAAAAAGCTGCGGTTACGACGAAAGTAAAAAAATATGTGCGCCGTTTGACGGTTGGCAATTGCAGTTTTCAAATGAAATTGACACTCAAAAATTTGATAAATCACTTGTAAAAATTGAGCCGAACATTCCCGATTTAAAAATTTATCCGAGCGGAAATTCCATTATGATTGACGGCTTTAAGACGCCGCGCAAAACATTTAAGGTAACAATCGATGGCGCGCTTCGAGACATTTACGGGCAAATTCCGGGTCAAACAACTACGGCAGTTTTTAATATTGGCGGCGCGGAAACTTCCTTCAATGGCGCGGGCGGAAATCTCGTTATCCTTGACCCGTTTGCCGCGCCTGTTTATTCGATTTATACGACGAATCACGCTTCGTCGCACGTCAAAATTTATCAAGTTCAGCCGATTGATTGGAATCAGTTTTCGCAATATTTAAAATCCGTCAATTACGACGAAGGCAAGCGTCCATTAATGCCCGGCAAACTCGTTTCGGATTCGACTGTTAAAATCAAAAACACCCCGGATGAATTCGTCGAAACGCCGATTGATTTGCGTGAATTTTTAAATAACGGCTTGGGCAATTTGATTTTGGATATTCAGCCAGTTCCAAATACATTTAGTGATTTCAAGGGAAAACTTGTCTGGATACAATCGACAAAAATCGGACTCGACGCTTTTGTTGACAATCAGGAATTAGTCGGCTTGGCGACTGATTTGCGAACGGGAAAACCTTTGAGCGGCGTGAATTTAACAATCAGTCCAAACGGTTCGCAGTCGGTCAATGAATTGCGAAACGAAAATCAAAACACGGCGGAAAATCAAACTTGGACTGATTGGGCTTGGAGTTTTTTCGCGCCGAAAGATGCGGCAAAAGGCGCGCGCGTTTCGGATGAAAACGAATCGGAGGCGGCGATTGAAACAGTCAGTCAAAGGCAGACGAATACAACGGCAGACAATGGAATCGCACGACTGCCTTTGCCCGATTCGCAAGCTAAGCAGCAAAATATTTTGATTGCGCGACTTGGACGCGATGTCGCTTTTCTGCCGGAAAATGCCGATTATTACTGGAACGAATCTGGAAACTGGTATAAAAAACCGAATCCCGACAATCTGCGCTGGTTTGTTTTCGACGACCGCAAAATGTATCGCCCGAAAGAAGAAGTTTCCGTTAAAGGCTACATACGCAAAATCACGGGCGGAAAATTCGGCGATGTCGAACCTTTGAATGATGCGGCAAGCGGTTTGACGTATTCGGTCAAAGATTCACGCAACAACGAAATCGGTAAAGGCACGGCGCAGTTAAACGCTTTCGGCGCATTCGATTTTAAATTCAAACTGCCCGACAACGCCAATCTCGGTTATTCGCGCGTCGAACTTTCGACAAACAGCAATCTCGGCGGAAGCAGTTATCAACATCCGTTTCAGATTCAGGAATTTCGCCGACCGGAATTTGAAGTCAAGGCGCAAAACGAAACTGCCGCGCCTTATTTTGTAAAAGAAAGCGCGATGGTTTCGGTCAACGCGAATTATTTTGCGGGCGGCGGTTTGGCAAACGCGCCGGTCAATTGGACTGTGACGGCAACTCCGACCAATTACACGCCGCCGAATCGTGAAGATTTTACATTTGGAAAATGGTTTCCGTGGTGGCGCGGCTACAACAATAATTACGGCGAAACAACCGCGCAAAGTTTTACGGGCATAACGGACGCGAGCGGCAAACATCTTTTGAAAATTGATTTCGAGGCGGCAAATCCGGCGCGTCCTTATACGGTTTCGGCAAATGCAAGCGTGCAGGATGTCAACCGCCAAACCTGGGGAAGCGCGACGACGATGCTTGTTCATCCGTCGGAACTTTATGTCGGTATTCGCACGGCGAAAACTTTTGTTCAGCCGAACGAATCGTTCGATGTTGAAACAATTGTCTCTGATATTGACGGCAAATTGATTGCGAATCGCGCAGTTGAAATAAAAGCCGTTCTGAGAGATTGGACTTTTGATAAAGGCAGTTGGAAAGAAACTGTTGTTGACGAGCAAACTTGCAACGTTCAATCAGCAGAAACTGCGCAGAAATGCACGTTCACGCCGAAACAGGGCGGCAGTTATACAATTACGGCGCGTGTTTTGGACGACCGCGAGCGACCGAACGAATCGGAATTGACGGTTTGGGTTGCGGGCGGGAAAACCGAGCCGAAGCGCGATGTCGAAATGGAAGAAGCGCAGTTGATTCCCGACAAAAAAGATTACGCGCCGAATGATGTTGCAGAAATTCTCGTGCAAAGTCCGTTTGAAAATGCGGAAGGCGTGCTGACTTTGCGGCGCGACGGTTTATTGAAAACCGAACGCTTTACGATGAAGGGAAGTTCGACCGTTTTGAGAATTCCGCTTGAAGAAAAATATTTGCCGAATGTTCACGTTCAAGTTGATTTGGTCGGCGCGGCAACTCGCACGGACGACGAAGGAAAAACCGACGCGAAACTGCCGAAGCGTCCGGCGTTTGCCAGCGGAAATCTTAATCTGGAAATCTCAAAAGCGACGCGCTCTTTGACTGTTTCCGCCGAGCCGCAAACGAAAACAATCGAACCCGGCGGCGCGACGAAAATTGATGTCGCGGTCAAAGATTCGTCGGGCGCGTCCATTGCAGATTCGGAAGTCGCGCTCGTGGTCGTGGACGAAAGCATTCTCGCGCTGACAAATTATCAAATGGCGAATCCGCTCGATATTTTTTATACGAACCGCGAAGCAGGCGTTACGGATTATCATTCGCGCAAAGATATTTTGCTTGGAAATCCTGATGACATAAAAGTTGCGGAAAAATCTATATCGAAGAAAGAATTTGAGTTGAAGTCCCGTGGTTCTGGAAGAGGTGGCGGAGTTTCATTTGGGTATTATGATAAAGCAAAATCTGCACCAATGGCTGCGATGAATGAAAGCGTGATGGTGATGCGTAGTGCAGACG
>JALYZF010000008.1 GCA_030948995.1 Acidobacteriota bacterium | reverse complement strand
AAGATCGCGGCGGACGATTAATTCTTCAAGATACGCATCTTTGGCAGTTTGCGGCGCGTCCGACTCTAAAACAGCGAAGGCGATTTCGAGCGGCGAGAGAAAGCCGAAATGCAAGTAAGAACTAAGGCGCGAGCAGCCGTCGATTTCCGGTTTGTTGCGTGTCATCTCGTAGCCGGGCAAAATCTTTTTGACGAAACGCTTCAAACGCTTTCTGCCGTTTAAAGTGCCGCCGTGGTAAATCTGCGAAGGTTTAACCGAATGGTCAATCGCGCATTCGGCGACTAGTTTCGTTATATTCTCCGCATTAACTTCCGTGTCAGGGCAATCAACCTTTATGTTGTCTGCCCGCATCTTGATTTTAGCTTCTTTGAACTTCACCAGATATTCGGGCAGGAGCCGCTTGATTTTCGGTCGAATCGTGCGGGCGGCAAATTCTTCCTTTTCAAATTTCGACATCGGAATGACGCCGTTTGAATCAACCGCGTAAACAGGAATTTGCGCTTTTTTGACAATCGCGCGGTTGTGGTCTGGAATGATAAAACACGGAAACTCGTCGGTAACAATCAGGGCGGCATCCCTAGCGATGCGGGGGACGGTTTGTTTCGGCGAGCGGTCATCTTTTTGCAGGTAAAAGACGTATTTGATGCCGAGTTTTTCAAACGCGCGGCGCTTTTCTTCGACGCCTTCGAGAATGTATGTGTGAAAACGATCCGACGCCCACGGGTAATAAAATTTTAAGCCTTCATAGACGACAAGCGGAAGCCTCCGCTCATTTGCCTGTTCGATAGCAAAATTCAGCGCGTGATTGTATGTTGCGCGCTTGAACATCTGCATCCAGTAAAGCACGTATTTCGCGCCCGTGTTTTCCGTCTTATCATTTAAAAGCTGAACCCGCTCGCTGATTTGTTTCATACTTTTTATGAAAAAATTATCACGCAAAAAAACGATATAGCAAACTGTTCAAAAATTAAAACCGGAAACAAGTTTGATAATTGACAGAGGCGCGCCGCGAAACGTCAGATTTGGCATCACGCAAAATTCCAATCCGACATCGCGTTAAATTAACTGATGGTTTTCCGGCATCAGCACGATTTCCGACATCACGCCTTCGCCTTCCTGCGTCGCCGCGAAAAAGATGCTGCGCGCCGCCGCGTCGATTGACAGCATTTTCTCCGGCTGAACTTTCATTTCGATATTATCCCAGAACGAGGAATCAACGCCGCCGAAATGCATCAAAGAAAACCGTACGCCGTGGCGTTTGTATTCCTGAGCGAGACATTTAATCATACCGGTGAGCGCGTATTTCGCCGCGCAATAGGCTGAAGCCTGCATCATCGGCGCTTTTCCCAAAACGCCGGGAATCGCGACGACGCGCCCGAATTTTTGCGCCGCCATCTGCGGTAAAACGGCTTGCAGAACGTTGAAAGCGGTTCGCACGTTGGCGTTTATTAGATTGTCAAAATCGGCAGACGTTATATCGGCAAACGGTTTGAGAACGCCCATTCCCGCCGCGTGAACGAGATAATCAATCGAGCCGAATTTTTTAACCGATTCATCAACCAGAGTTTTAACATCGATTTCAACGGCTGCGTCGGCGGCAAGAGCCAGAATTTTCTGATTGCCGTGCGTGTTGAGCTTGTATTCGAGTTCCGCCAGTTCGGGTTCGCTGCGCGAGCTGATGACGACATTGGCGTCAGCTTCAGAAAAAAGCTTGGCGGCACGCCGCCCGATACCGCGACTGGCGCCGACGATTAAAACGGTTTTTCCTTCTAAATTCATTCTGTTTTTTATTACACTTTTATTTATCAAATGCTTTTTCAATCAAAAACTTCTTCCGGCAAATTTATAAGATGTCCCATCAAGTCGCGCTTTGTTTTCAAATAGTCGGTCAGATTTTGGTGGTACTCAATTGAAAGCGGCACGCGCTCGGTGATTTCTAATCCGCTGTTTCTCAACGCGCTAATCTTTTCAGGATTGTTCGACATCAAACGAATGCTGGTTAGACCCAGATCAAGCAGAATTTCGGCGCATTGTTCGTAGCGGCGCAAATCAATTGCCAAACCTAAACGCTCGTTTGCTTCAATCGTGTCCGCGCCGTTGTCCTGCAGCGCGTAAGCGCGAATTTTGTTGATAATTCCGATACCGCGACCTTCCTGCTGCTGATAAACAATCGCGCCGCAGCCCTCTTCGGCAATCAGTTTCATAGCCGCTTCGAGCTGCTGCCCGCAATCGCATTTGATCGAGCCGAAAACGTCGCCCGTCAAACACTGCGAATGAATACGGACGAGCGCCGGCGTTTTGGAATTGAAAACACCGCGCATCAATACGACAAATTCCTCGTCCGATACGAGCGAACTGTAACCGATAATCCGAAACTCGCCGAATTTTGTCGGCAAAATGGCTTCGGCGGCGCGTTCGACGGTTTTAATTGATGGATGTTTTTCATCACCTATGATTTGAAATCGTTGAGTCAAACAACGCATCAAATTTACGGTTGAATCATTCAAATTTACAATCATTTTATTTGTTGCTTATTATTCTCTATTTGTATTGCTTGTTTTCTCATTAGTTCCCATTTCATGAATTGTATAGGCAAACAGCGCGTAACAAACCGCTAAACTAACGAGTAAACCGACTATAAAGATTATATTAGTCATTATATCTGCCTTCCTTTCGCGCTTGTCTTAAAGAAAAGACCAAAACCAAGGATGGAAGGCACCCATAAGCCGACGAAAATTCCAGCGTCTCTGTTATCGGGACCAAACACGCCGAACCAGAGAGAAATCGAAAACAAAAAAGAAACGAAGGCTGCAATTAAAATTATGTAATCCGGTTTGCTGAACATAAATAAACTCCTTAAATAATCAAAAAAAATAATCAAAAAATGTAAATAATGGACAGAACCTCTAAATGGATTCTGAAATTCTGTCCATCCCTGCCCCTTGTTCGTTCGTTGCATCTATGCTTGCCATAGATTTTTGTTGGGCATACTGAAGCGGTTTAATCAACCGGCGCAGCGCGATCATCGCAATCAGTTTTTTTTCGATTGATCGAGTGTCGGGTTCGCTTTCGCAGTATCGCCAAATATCAGTAAAAATTTCTTCGGTCGCCCTTGCGGCTTCTTCTCGCGAACAGGTGAACTTTCTCGTCAACGTCCAGATGAAATTGCCGTATGTGTCAATGCAGTCTTTGACGGCAGTTTTATCTCGTTCGGCAATCCTTTGCAGAATCGTCAAAGTCTCCTTTTTTTCAATCGTTCGCGTTGCTAGAACATTCATTGTTTTTACCTTTAGAATTATCTCGCTCAGGCTGTTTTGCTTAATAAAGATTCGTCGCCAAACAGCTGGCGAATTGCAGAGATTTCTTTACCCGGGTTGTTTTCTCTCCGTTCCGCAATCCAGTTTGAAACTGTGTCCGCCATCTTGCGATGCAAACTGCGCTCGACTTTTTCTCCGCTCATCGCTGCTGATTTTGTTTCGCCTGCGTTTTGAGTTTTGACTTCCGCCGCTGCTTCGGCATCTTTTCGCTTGATAATTTTTATTGCTGTTTTATTCACTGCTTTTTACCTGCCCTTGTTTCGTTTATTGCTATCGAACAGGCAAATCGAACCTTTTCCGCACAAATCGCACCTGACTACAAATAATCGTGATGTGCGGTTTGTGCGATTTTGATGTTATAAGAAACATTTACTACTTGTCAAATGGATTCGAAGACTTTTTTCAAAATATTTAATAAAATCAACAAATTTTGTGATTATGCGTGGATAAAGTTTTATTTCTGAATTTCCTATTTGTGCGATTCGTGCGATTTGTGTATTATAAATTGTATGAGCGAAAAGTCTTTTCTTCTCGTTTCTGAATGTGCGGTGGAAACTTTGGCAGCAGTATAAATAAAGATGGCTGACATAAAAGGCTTTACCACAATAGAAGTCGCGCGGTTATGCAGAGTGAGCGATGCGACCGTTAAGCGTTGGGAGGAAGCCGGTCTTTTGAAATCGGAACGGACTAGCGGCGGTCACCGGCGTTTTCGCGCCGAAGAAGTCGCGCGTTTTCAGCGCGAGCAAAATCTTGGACTAAAGCAGAGCCACGGCGACGAATCGGTTACAAGGACGACAAACCGCGCCCGCGATAAAAAAAATCTTTCGGAGTCGGCATTTCTTCAATCGTTGATGGATGGAGGCGAAGAAGCGGCAACGAATGTTTTTATCACCGCGCATCTGGAAGGCAAACCACTGACGGAAATAATCGACCGCCTCGTTTGTCCGGCGATGCGAGAAATCGGTGAATTGTGGCATCGGAATGAAATCAGCGTCGCGCAGGAACATCTGGCGACGCGCACCGTCATATCCGCCTTATACAAACTCAGAAACGCGCTTCCGGTTCCCGAAATGAAAAACGGTTTGGCAGTTTGCTGTGCAATGGAAGGCGACTTTCACGAACTTCCGACGCTTCTGGCGCAAATTGCGATTGAAAATGAAGGCTTGGAGGTCATAAATTTCGGCGCCGCCACACCGCTTTATTCTCTGGCTGATGAGATTGCGCGGCATTCTCCAAATCTTGTGTGCATTTCCGCCGCTGTAATAAATGATTTGGAACGGTTGACGCGCGATTATAAAGATTTCAGAGAAAAAATCGCAAAACTCCAAATTCCGATTCTGCTTGGCGGCAGAGTTTTTGAGGACGAACATATACTCCAGCGTTTCAAAAGCGAATTTTACGCGCGCAGCTTTACCGATGTCGCCGAATTTGCGCGAAATCTTTATAAAAATTAAAAGTATGAAAATAATAATTTGTCTTTTAATCTTCGCTTCGTCGGCTTTTGGATTCGTAAATTTAAGCCGTCCGAAAATCAAATCCGGCGATTTCAAACCGTTAGCCAACGGGCAATGGAAAGGAAAGTTGACTTATCAGGATTACCGTTCAAATAAAAAAGTTTCGATTCTGTCGAATTTGACCGTCACCCAATCAAGCGAAGATAAATCGTCGTGGATTTTCGAATATGAATACCCGGATGAGCCGAAAGCAAATAAAAAATCAATCGTCAAAATAAGCAAAGACGGGAAAACTTTCGATGATGAGACGGTGGTCGAAAGAACGAAACTTCCAAACGAGACATTGAAAATCGTTACTATGAACGACGGAATGGACAATGAAAAGCCAGCCGTATTTCGTCACACTTATTTATTAAATAAAAAGAGTTTTTCAATCAAAAAAGAAGTCAAATACGAAGGAACAAACGAGTTTTTTGAAAGAAACGAATATAGTTGGAATAGGTAAAGTAATGTGATAGACAAACAATTAGGTAACTTTTTTATAAGTTTCAGAAGAAAAACAATTTAAGGAGATAAGACAATGATTAGAAAATTCGCTTTGATTTTCGGCGTAATTTATGTGATTGCCGGAGTATCGGGATTCATTCCCGGATTAAATCCGCATCACATGGATGAGACGGTCAAGTTTTTCCGCACACAAAACTCTCTCTGCTCCTCATTTTATTTTCTGACTCTAAATGTTTTTCAAACTGCATAGGGCTTTTGTAGCCTAAGCTCGAATGCAGCCTGATTCGATTGT
>JALYZF010000140.1 GCA_030948995.1 Acidobacteriota bacterium | reverse complement strand
CGCAATTGACGCGATTGAGAATTCGCGCGAAACGGTTTTAAGTCTTTTCGAACTTTACACGACGCGCGCTTCGCACAGAATGAATAATTTGATGAAACGCCTGACTTTCGTTACAGTAATTGTCGGTTCGATGAGCGTTATCGCGGGAATTTTAGGTATGAACTTTGAGGCTGGAATTTTTAAAGCGCCGAACGGTTTTCTGGTCGCTATTATCGGAATGGGACTTTTAGGAATCGGTTTGACAATTACGGCTAAATTTATGGATTGGATTTGATGCCGGAAAATCAAGGTCAAGTAGTCTTAAATAAAATAACCACCGCTTTTGAGATGCACAAATTCACCCGTAATCTTTTGACCGAATGGCGCAGGCTTGCCTTACCGTTTGCCGACAAAATCTTTGTCGCGGCAATTTCGGGCGGCGCTGATTCCGTAAGTTTGGCGTTGGCACTGCACGAATTAAGAGAAAGAAAAAAGCTGAATCTGCGTTTTGTTCTCGCTCATTTTAATCACGATTTGCGCGGCTCGGAAGGCGACGCCGACGAGCAATTTATTAGAAACTTTGCCGAACGCTTCGGATTTGAGCTTGTGTGCGGCAAAATCCAAAATGAGGAATCGAAAATTCAAAATCAAACGGGCAATCTCGAACAAAATGCACGGCTGGCGCGTTACCGATTTCTATTTGAAGCCGCTGCCAATCTGCGCGCCGACGCCGTTTTAACCGCGCACACCTTAAACGACCAAGCCGAAACTTTTCTGCTGAATTTAATTCGCGGAAGCGGCTTAGCGGGTTTGGGCGGGATGAAAACAATTAGAAATCTGGAGTCTGAAGACGACGAATTACGAATTACGAATTATGAATTACGGGAAGAAGCAGAAAATTCGCCACCGGCAGATCAATCCAAAATCCGAAATCAAAAATCCGAAATCAAACTGATTCGTCCTTTATTGAAATGGGCAAAGCGCGAGGCGACGGAAAATTTCTGCCGCGAGCGCGAAATTGAGTTTCGATACGACGCGATGAACGACGATTTAGGCTTTAAGCGCGTGCGGATTAGAAAAGTTTTGCTTCCTTTGCTTAAAGATTTTAATCCGAAAATTATTGAAACATTAGCGCAAACGGCGAATATGCTTCAAGCAGATTTTAACGCTTTGCAGACGGCGGCGAATTCGATTACGAGAAAATCGGCGACGGAAACAATTGAAATAAATCAATCGGGCGAAGAGGCTTTAGAGCTAAAAGAATTGAAAAACTTGTTTCCTTCAATCCGCCGACAGATTTTGCGTCAATGGCTCAAAGAGCAACGCGGCGGAACGCGCAGGCTTGATTTGAAGCATTTGGAAGCGGTAGAAAATTTAATTTCCAGCCGCAAAAGCGGCAGAATAATTGAACTGCCGAATGGCGAAACCGTGACGAAAAACGAGGGGAAATTATTCTTTAAAAAAAGAAAGGTTGAAAAAAGCCTCGCGGCAAACTACAATCAAGGATTGGATTCGGGCGAGCGCCGACCAGAGCGCTATTGAGAACAACGAATGAAAAGAAACTTTCATCAAAAGTTCGTAACAGAAATTGAGAGTTAAACTTTCAAGTTTATTGATGAAAGTTATTTTGGAGGCACAAAGTTGAGTTCTAAAGCAAAACAAGTCTTACTGTGGTTAATGATTATTTCCAGCGCCTTGCTGTTTGTTTGGTTTTTTCAGGGAAAGCAAACCAAAAATCCGCAGGAACTAAGCCTCGACCAAGTAAATACGAGGATTGAAAACAAAGACATCAGAAAAGCGTCGTTTAAGCAGTCGCAGGTTGAATTGACTGACGGCAATGGCAACAAATATTTTGCGAATTTGGGCAGCGACCCGACGCGTGAATCGCTTCTGACCACGATAAAAGAATATAATAAAACCAATTCCAGCGCGACGATTGAATACAACGAAGAGCCGGTTTCGAGCGGCATCGGCTGGCTGGTTTTAGTCAACGCCTTGCCCTTTTTGCTGCTTATCGGATTCCTTATTTTTACCGTCCGTCAAATGCAGGCGGGCGGCAACAAGGCGCTTAGCTTCGGTAAATCGCGCGCCAAACTGCTTAATAATCAACAAAAGCGCGTTACATTTAAGGACGTTGCCGGAGTTGACGAAGCTAAAGAAGAACTCGAAGAAATTATCGAATTTTTGAAAGATCCGCAGAAATTTCAAAAACTCGGCGGAAAAATTCCGAAAGGCGTCCTGATGGTCGGACCTCCGGGAACAGGGAAGACTCTGCTCGCCAAAGCAATTGCGGGCGAAGCCAACGTTCCGTTCTTTTCGATTTCCGGCTCGGATTTTGTTGAAATGTTTGTCGGCGTCGGCGCGAGCCGCGTCCGCGATTTGTTCGAGCAGGGCAAAAAGAATGCTCCGTGCATTATCTTTATTGACGAAATTGATGCGGTCGGACGACACAGAGGCGCAGGTCTCGGCGGCGGACACGACGAGCGCGAGCAAACTCTAAATCAATTGCTGGTCGAAATGGACGGTTTTGAATCGAACGACGGAGTGATTCTGGTCGCTTCGACAAATCGACCTGACGTTCTCGATCCGGCGCTTCTTCGTCCCGGACGTTTTGACCGCCGCGTTGTCGTCGGTCGTCCCGATGTCAGAGGACGCGAAGGAATTTTGAAAGTTCACACGCGCAAAATTCCGCTCGACGAGAATGTCAACGTCAATGTTATCGCGCGCGGAACGCCCGGATTTACCGGCGCAGACCTTGCCAATATCGTTAATGAAGCGGCTCTAAATGCGGCGCGTTACAACAAAAAAGTCGTAACGATGACCGATTTTGAAATCGCTAAAGATAAAGTAATGATGGGCGCGGAACGCAAGAGTATGGTTCTCTCCGACGAAGAAAAGAAATTGACCGCGTATCACGAAGCCGGTCATACTTTGGTCGGGCTTAAAGTTCCATCGGCTGACCCGGTTCATAAAGTTTCGATTATTCCGCGCGGAATGGCTTTGGGCGTAACTCAGCAATTGCCGGAAGCTGACCGTCACAGTTACACGAGAGAGCATTTGACAAGCCAGATTGCGATTTTGATGGGCGGGCGTATTGCCGAAGAACTTTATCTGGGCGCAAACAATATAACGACCGGCGCTTCAAACGATATTGAACGTGCTACCGAACTTGCCCGTGCGATGGTTTGCGAATACGGAATGAGCGAACTCGGACCGCTGACGTTCGGCAAAAAAGAAGAGCAAATCTTTTTGGGTCGTGAAATCTCGCAGCACCGGGATTATTCGGAAGATACGGCGATAAAGATTGACCAGCAGGTCAAAAGAATTATCGCCGAACAATACGATTTTGCGAAACGGATTATTTCCGAAAACAACGACGCGATGCTGCGTTTGACCGAAGCGTTGATTGAACGCGAAACGCTTGACGGCGTTCAGATTCGCCGCCTCGTCGCCGGACTTTCTCTGGATGACGACGGCTCGCCTTCTTCGACTGACGACGAAGGCGGAACGCAGTCTGAAGAACCTTCACGTAGTCGGTTCAAAAAACCGATTCTGCCGCCGATTACCGGAAACAATCCGGCTACGGCTTAAACAAGGCAAAATTAAAAAGAATAAAGGCAACAGTTAATTTTAACTGTTGCCTTTATTCTTTTTATTCAAAAACTAAATTTTATTTTTGAGCCAGTATCTGCCTGAGGCTTTGCGCGGGCTGTCCTTGGGGATTTATGCTTTCGAGTTGGGACAAGGAATTTTCCGCTTGTGCGGCATCGCCTTTTTTGTGCGAAGCTATTCCCAAATTATAAAGCGCGGGTTCAAATTTAGGATTAACTTGCAGCGCGGTTTGAAATTCTTTAATGGCGCGGTCTAAATCCGGGCGACTGCGTTCGACAAAAGTTATTCCTAAATCGGTTCTTACATTTATATCGTCGGGCTTTTTCTCCAGTGCCCGCATATACCATTTTTCAGCCTTTTCAAATTTACCAACATCAGAATAATCGTTTCCGAGTTCCACAAAATCGCCGTATTCTATCGGATTTAACTGTTCTGCTTTATCGAAAAATTCCTGCGCTTTATCAAAGCCTTTGATTTGCAGATACAATTTTCCGGCTTGAATCTGGGCATCAAAATTGTTCGGCTCATTTTTAGCTTTATCCAGTTTTTCGGAAACTTCCGGCAAAGGTTTGCCTTGCGCCTGCGGCTCTTTTATGTCGGCAGCTTGCGTCTGCTGATTTTGAAACGGTGCATTAGTCGTATTTTGTGAAACGGTTTGCCGCGAGAGTTCACGCCGGTTGATGCTGTTAGCCAGAAAAAATCCGCCGCCGAAACCGATAAAAATTCCGAGAGCCGCAAACAAAATATTTTCTTTTTTCATTAAATCTTTTTTATTGAATCAAGCGCTTGAAATAAACGTTCGGCTTGGCTTCCTTGTTCGCTTGTTCAATCATATATGTGCTTTGATTATTCAGTATATAACTGTCGAAATTGATTGAAGGCTGACCGATTAATTCCCAACCTTCCAAGCCGAGCTTTGCGACTGCTTTTGAAAAGGCTAATTCTCTGGCGCGACTCAGAGCTAAGTTTTTCGAGTAGCTTGTATTTTCAAGCCGAAAATCCTGTAGGAATTTCGAGTAAATCAATTCGGCATTTACTTCTTCGTTCCGACAGCCGTTTGTTTGAACATAACAGACGTTCGCAACGCCTGTTATAACTGCTTGATTTTCGGAACTATAAGAAATACTTGTAAAATTAATCGCCGCGTATTCCCATTGACTGACATATTTTTTCTGCGCCAGCGATGGCGAAAGAATTGAAAATGCGCCGCAGCATAAAAATAAAAAAACAATCGTTGCGCTAGTTGAAGCGATAATTACTTTCTTCATATTTTCTCAATTTCCTTTTGCAAGCATTTGATAAAACTGAAAAATACACGCCGGAAATTACGATAAGTTTCAAATTTAAGCATAGCTATGAAGTCCGGGAAGTAGATAGCTGACGCCAAGATAAGTAAAAATCACTAGTAAAAATCCGACGATAGCGAAATATGCCGAGCTTCTGCCCGACCATCCGCGCGAGATTCGCGTATGCAGAAATGCGGCATAAGTCAACCAAGCGATGAGCGCGCCGGTTTCCTTCGAGTCAAAACCCCAAGGTCTGCCCCAAGATTCGTTTGCCCAGATTGCGCCCGTGATAAGCAGCATTGCGAGTCCGGCGAACGCGAGGCTCGCTGTTTTATACATTAAACCGTCGAGCGATTCTAAAGAGGGAAGTCTTTCAATCAGCTTTTCAGTTTTGAAAGCAAACAAAATTACAAAAAACGTCCCCGCCAGAGCTGTAATTAAACCGGAAATTTCGACCGGATTTGTATTCAAACTTAAAAATAATTTGTCGCCGTTCATCTGCAAATACTGTTTTCCGGTCAGTTCAAACTGCGTCGGCGTCAGCGCTGAAAATTCCTGCGCTGAAAGTCCCTGCTTGGAAGCGATTTCCTGTCCGGCTGTTACAAATTGATTTTGATTTTGCGCGAGCTGCGATTGCAATTTCGGATAAACCTCCGTCGTAGATTTTATTCCCGAAACCAATAAGGCAATCGCCAAAACTTGCGCGACAAGAGAAAGTTTCAGTAATAGATGACCGATTTTTTTCGCGCCTTCATTGTTTTGATAAAGATAAATTAAAAACGAAACAATAACGCCGACAAGCAAAACACCTGACAAAACGAGCGCCGCGCCGACGTAAGGAATTTCCAGACGAAACGGCGACGAAAACGGTTTGTTGCCACCCATTGGGTTTGGCACGAAAAGTCCCGCGCGGTAAACAAATTCGGTGAAAACGGAAAATTTACTGACGGTCGCAATAACGGCAATCGCAAAAATGCTCGACCAGATTGCCATCGCTTCCACTTTTACGCGGTCTTTCAGTAGATAAATAACCGCGACGGCAAAACAAACCAGCGCGACGCCGTAGCTCAAACTCGCCACGCCGACGTGAATCGGTCGCCAGTAAGAATCAAGCACGGGCGGCAAATCAATAAATTCCGGTCCGATAAATCTTGCGAGCGTTAAAATAATTGCTGCGAGCGGCAATGTGAACGCGCTCAAGAATTGAAATTTTTTACGATTGGCAATTAAAAGTGTTGCGAAACCAGCGCCGAATGCAAACGCCAAACTTAAATCATAGAGGTTGGCAAACGGAATATAACGGAAAAACCAAGGCGTCGTCATATTTCCGCCCGCGCGAAGCATTGCAATCTCACGGTCGAAAGCACCGACCCAGCGCACCAACCAGCTTGAAAGATTAAAGAAAACACCGAGCGCGCCGCTCCATAAACCGAGTTTCTGCGCCATTTCCGAAGGCGCGTAAAGATTCGTCAATTGAAAAAGCGCGGCGAAAATATAACACGCAAGCGCAATCATCATCAGCGCGCCGTCGGAGATAAACCGTCCGCCGATTTCGATACGCAGAAAAAGCATCGCAAATGCGGCGGCAACAACTAAAATCGCGGGCAAGAAAGCCTTCCAAGTCGAATAATTTTCTATACGTTTTACTTCTTCCATATAATTTTTGCCTTGCCGAAAAATAAATTCTACTGTTCGCTTTGATGAATGTTTTGATTGTTTGGAGTTGTCAGTTGGCGAATTATTTTGCCGAATTTGTCTTCAAAGCCCTGCGCGTTTCTGTTTGCGTCGCCGCCTAAAACGACTTCAAAATTTCCTGCGCTCGTTTTTTCAATCAAAGCCCAAACGCGGCGATGCGCTAGGAAAAATACAAATGCGAGTGCGCCGATAAGACCAAAACCACCGAAATACCAAGCGACGAACGCCGCATTATACGGGTCATATTTTATCGAAAGAACGTGCGCGAGCGGCGATTTTTCAAATTCTCCCAGATGCCATTTATAGCCCGCAACTGGCGCGCCGATTGGAATATTGTCGGGCATTTTCTTGCCGAAAGCATAAGCCGATTTTCGCTCGCCGTCGGGCGTCATAATGTTTAATTTGACCGCTGGATTATTGTATTCAGCCGAGCGCGTGTCCGGCTTTGAACCTTGCAGAATGAAATCAGGGAAAAACGCTTCATAATCTATTTTTGTTCCGTCCGGCAGATTTGCTGAACCGTTGCGTGGCAAATTTATTTTTACGGGTTCGCCTCCCGTTTGCGGCGTAACTTCGAGTGTCATATTGCGCGCGCTTCCGACCGTTATCGCGCTTGCCTGGAAAAATCTGTAGCCGCGATAGCTGAAAGGTTTATTCAAACTCACATCGGCAAGTGTTTTGCCATATTCCGGGTCGTCAATTTCGATGCGCGTGTGCCAGTCGAGCGTGTTGTTAATTTCAATCGAGCCTTTCGGGTCAATTAAATTCTGCTGAATATCCGTGCAGTTTATCGTAAAGGGCAGAGCGACGTTGTATCGTTCCTGTTTGTCCAGATTAAATTCAATCATCTGAATATCGCTTGTCGCTTGTCCGGGCATCATTCGTACGTCGGCGTCGAAACCGCTTTGCAGCGCGACGAAATGTCCGAGAAAAAGCGTCAGAAGCGCGACGTGAACAACATACGCACCCAAGCGATTGAATCGTCCGCTTTCGCCGAAAACAGAAAGATTTGTTTTGCTTTCCATTTTGGAATAATTTTTATTTCCGTTCTCATCTTCGAGATAAAAACTGCTTTTGCTTTCGGTAATTTGCGACTTTAAACCGTTTTCCTTGAAAACGCGACTGATTCTTTCAGCAATTTCCTTCTCATTCTCGCCTTCAATTTGCAAAACCGTATTTTGCTTCTGCCGCAAAAGGAAGCCGCGCGTGGCGGAAAGTTTAGGCGCACGAATATAACTCCAAGATGAGGGGAAATGGTCAATCGAAGCTAAAACGATATTGAGCGATAAGACAAGAAGAGAAAGCAAAAAATACGAGCTGTGATAAATATCAAAAATTCCCAGAAAGCCGTAAACGGTTTTTTCTGCCGGTGTCAGGGAAGCGTAATAGGCATCGAAACCATTAACGTTTTGCTGGATGACGAGCATTCCGACCATCGCCAGCACGACTAGCACACATAGCAAAACAACCCCAAACCTGACCGAACTCACAAAATCTAAAAAGCGATTTAGAAATGGCGCGGTTTTCGGTTTGGAATTTTCCTTAATCTTTTCTTTTAATACTTGTTCTGCTGCAGACATCTGTTATTACTTTTTACAATTAGATAATAAAAATCATAACTTAGACGGTTTTTTTTGTCATCTGCAAAAAAATTAGTTTGACTGCTAAGAAAAAGAAGTTTCACTTAGCCTTTCAAGGTTTGGAAAATTAATAAAGGCAAGTTATCCTTTTAGCTATTGAAGTTTGTCGGCACAATCAATGGATACAATCACCATAGAAATACAGGAAACAAAAGCAATCGGTTTGGGCGAGAAAGTTGCCGCTTATATTGAACTGACAAAACCGCGCATCGCGCTGTTGTTAGTTTTGACTTCGGCGGCGGGTTTTTATCTCGGCGCAGACAAAGGATTTAATTTCACGCTTTTCGTTAACGCGATGATTGGTATTTCCTTGCTTGCTTTCGGCGTCGCAACCTTGAATCAATTTATTGAAAGACGAATCGACAAATTAATGGAGCGCACCGCTTCGCGTCCTTTGCCGACGAAAAAAATCACGCCGACAGAAGCGTTGATTTTCGGCATTTCGTTGACTTTAGTGGCTGAAATTTATCTGGCGTTTTTGGTGAACAGTTTGACTGCGATTCTCGGTTTAGTTGTCATCGTCGGCTACGTTTTTCTTTATACGCCTTTGAAAACTAAAACATCGGCGTCAACTGCTATCGGTGCGCTTCCGGGCGCGCTTCCGCCATTGATGGGTTTTACGGCTGCGGCAAACGAAATCAC
This sequence comes from Acidobacteriota bacterium, assembly GCA_030948995.1. Taxonomy (GTDB): domain Bacteria; phylum Acidobacteriota; class Blastocatellia; order Pyrinomonadales; family Pyrinomonadaceae. The sequence goes on along the minus strand of JALYZF010000140.1, from coordinate 17,548 downwards.
TTTGGGTGCTTGGATTTTGTTTGCGATGCTTTTTCTCTGGCAGTTTCCGCATTTTCTGGCGATTGCCTGGATGTATCGCGAACAATATGCGAAGGCGGGAATTTTGATGCTGCCGGTTGTCGAGCCGGAAGGAAAAATCACCGCCAAGCAAATTGTTATTTTTACAGTTTTGCTTCTGCCTGTCAGCTTTGCGCCTTTTTTTATCGGTGTCGCCGGATGGATTTATTTGATTGGCGCGATTGTTTTGGGCGTCTGGTTTCTAGCCGCGAGCATTCAGGCAGCGCGCGCTAAAACGGTCGAAAAAGCCAGAAAACTTCTGCTCGTTTCGGTTTTATATCTTCCGATAATTTTCGCATTGATGGTTTTAGACCATTAAAATAGGTATTTAGGTATTAGGTTTTAAGATAAAGCGAAACCTAATACCTAATATCTAATACTTAAACTTATGAAAGTTGGCACTGCCGAAACAATCGCGGAAAAAAAGAGAAGACTGAAAAAAATCTCCGGTCTCAGCAGCGGATTGGGTTCAAACGGAAACAAACGAGGCGGTGGCGGAGGTGGAAATAACGGCGGAAACGGCGGCGACAATAATAAAAATCACGATTATCTCGGCGACACCGAGCGCTATTCATCCGACAAGTTCCGTATCGGAGTGTCGTTTTTGCTGCTCGTCGTTTTGATGACTTTCGGCGGTTTAATCGGCGCATATATTGTCCTTGCAGCAAACAACGCTTTGGAATGGAAGCCGTTTGATTTGCCTCGCCAAGTTTGGATTAGCACTTTTTTAATTCTCACAAGCAGCATAACTTACACAATAGCGCAAAGATTTCTCAAATCAGAAAAACAAACAGCGGCGAAAAATTGGTTGCTAGCGACAACAGTTTTAGGCGCGACGTTTATCGCTTCGCAAATCTTGGCGTGGCTCGAACTCGTCCGGCAAGGCATTTACGTCGCGAGCAATCCATACGCGGGTTTTTTCTATATTCTAACAATGGTTCACGCGCTTCACGTCATTGGCGGAATCTGCGCGCTCGGCTACATCGTTTTGCGAACTTGGCAGGAAACCGACTCTGAAGAAGAACTGACGAAACGCAAATCTATCTCAAACGCTGTCGGCTGGTATTGGCATTTTATGGACGGTCTCTGGTTGGTTTTATTTCTGCTGCTCGGTTTTTGGAAATAGTTTATGGAAGCCGTCGCGCCCGAAAATCAAGAAAAAAAATCAAAACTTTTTATAAATGCCGTTTCTGTTATCGTCCCTTTAGTCGTCGCCATTCTTCTCGGCTTGCCGAATAAACTGGAACTCGGCGCGTGGACGAAAACTCTGCCGCACGTTATCGGTTTAATAAATTCCCTGACGACAGTGGTTTTAATTCTCGGTTTCATTTTTATTAAATTAAAAAAAATAGATTTTCATCGGATAACGATGACATTCTCTTTCGCGCTGGGCGGTTTGTTTCTAGTTTGTTATGTCCTTTATCATCTGACAAATCCCGCTAATCGTTTTGCTGGTGAAGGCATCGTCCGTTATTTTTATTTTTTTGTTTTGATAACTCACGTCGGGCTGTCCATAGTTGTTCTGCCGTTTGTTTTGCGGGCGATGTTTTATGCCGTAACCGGACAATTTGCGCTTCATAAAAAATTAGTAAAGTTTGCCTATCCGGTTTGGCTGTATGTTTCAGCGACTGGCGTAATCGTCTATCTAATGCTGTATCAACTGTTTCCAATAAAATAAAAAATCTTGCGAAAATCTTGCGAAAAACAAATTTCGATGTTATATTATTTTTTGTTGAAAACTTATCGCCGAAGTTGATTGCCCGGTCGGTCAACGCGGGGGAACCAAACGTATTAAATTTTTAATACACGGGGCGAAGCGTTTAGCTCGAAGAAAACGCGGGGACACTTCTTCGTTCCTAGCCCGTCAGCTAACTCCGTAGGTGGTGAAGAAGTCACGATAAATTTCTGCCGTTAAAAGCACGATTTTGTGTGTGCTTCGTGCCATTGATTTTTTTCAACGAATCAAACGAGACATCCAGTCTTTTCAAAGAAAGCAAAAAGTTCCGTGCCTAAAACGCGGAACTTTTTGTTTGTGCACACTGCTTGGGTTCTACAAATATTTCACCGATTTAAGCGGAATTTTTTCTTCCTTGTCGAGTATGATTTTTATCGGTTCTCCGTCTGTCGGCAATTTAAATGTTTCCGTCCGTTTTTTGATTTCGATATTTTGGCTGGTTGAGCCGGTCGGCGTTGTTATTTCAACATTCATCGGCAGGCGAAAAGCAGAAGGAGTTTTGCCGTCAGCTTTTTGCATCTGCGTTACGGTTAAACTTAAAGTCTTTGTTTTCGGGTTGTAAATGTGCTGGACGCTAAGTTTCGGATAACCCGCGCCGTAAACCCATTGCGAGAAAAACCAATCTAAGTTCATACCGGATGCGTCTTCCATCGCCTTCTGTAAATCTCCGGTTTCGACATTTTGAAATTTATGTCGGTTGAGATAAACGTTTATCGCTCGCCAAAACTTCTCGCTACCGACCGTTTCGCGCAAAGTGTGAATCACCGCGCCGCCTTTTTGATAAGTTATCGCAGCGTTGTGAATATCGAATAGCGAGTCGTCCGGCAATGCCGCTTGAAAGAAAAGACCGCGCTGCCTGTGGCTGCCTGCCTCGGACGCCTTAAATTCCAGCGCATCTTCTTTAATTGCCCGCAAGTAATCTGCGCGACCGTTTATTTTTTCGCGGTAAGCGGCTTCCATAAAAGTCGCAAAACCTTCGTTGAGCCACAGCTCTGCCCAATTTTTGCACGTTACCATATCGCCGAACCAAGAGTGCGCCAGTTCGTGCGAAACTAAATCGGTAACTATCTCTTTGCCGAAGCCCGTGTCAGCCAGAAGTATGTCATTGTCGGCAAATGTTGTCGCCGTAATATTTTCCATTCCGCCGAAATTAAATTTAGCGACAATCGTCTGGTCGTATTTGTTGTATGGAAAATCCACGCCGGTCAGTTCCTCAAAAGCGCGCATCATATTCTTTGTGTTTCCGAAAGCGGCGGGCGCAAGCGAGATTTTGTCGGTGTAAAGATAAAAACCGAGCGGAATATTTTTGTATGAATCGGCAGCTTTTGCGTATTTTCCGACGACAAAAGAAGTTAGATAAGACGAATGAACAATCGGCATTTTGTAATGAAAGCTCTGCGTGCCGTCAGCATTTTCGGTTGTTTCGAGCAGTTCACCGTTCCCGATTGCCGTTTCGCCGTTTTCTACCGTTATAAATTCCTCGCTCGTCGCCTTATCGTCTGGAAAATCGTAAGAAGGAAACCAGAAATGTGCTTCTTCGGCTTCGCCCTGCGACCAAACTTGGGCGTCGCGGACGATTTTGCCGTTTTCCGTCTCGGCATCTACAAAATAAACGCCTTTTTTCGGCTTTGTCGAATATTTCAACCGAACGGAAATCAATTCGTTCGGCGAGTAAGTTTTATCCAAACTTATATAAACTTTTTCGCCCGTCATTTTGTAATCAAGATTTTTATTTTGCGGTTCGAGAACGACAGATTCAAATTTTAAGTTTGCCGCGTCGAGTTCAATAGTTTTGAAATTCTCTTTAAGCGGTTTCAATTGAACGGTCGTGTCGCCGAAAACCGTTTTGTTAGCGCGGTCAAAGCTGACGCGAATAATATAATGCTGAACATCAAAAGTGCGTGTGCGGGTAAAATTTGGTTTGGGGATTTGTGCGCGAACTGAAAATGAAGATAAAAGAAAAAGTAAAAAGACGATTATTAAACGAAATTGATTTTTAATTTGCATAATTTTTCAAATTTTAGATGTAAGCTAGTATGGCAAAGAAATCTAAATGTTGAAAACTATTCTACACAAACTCAAAAGCCCCCATAAAATAAAAAAAGTGAATTATAAATTGAAATTTCAATTTATAATTCACTTTTTTATTTTACAACCCAAACTAACGTTTTAGCGTAATCAATGAAAACGTCGCGCCCGACGGGTCGTTGACGACTGCGAAGCGTCCTGTATTCGGAATATCGGTCGGCGGTACGCAAACCCGTCCGCCGAGCTGCCAAACTTTTTGAACGGTCTCGTCCACGTCGTCAACCGCAATATAACTCATCCAATGCGGCGGCATCTTCTCGCTGCATTCTTTCGGCATTTGATACATTCCGCCGAATTGCTTTTGCCCGTCAATGCTCAACTCATTGTAAATCATTCCGCCCGCCACTTCACCATCTGCCGAGGGAATATTTTCTTTAAATTTCCAGCCGAATAACTCACCGTAAAAATTCTTGCAAACGTCGAGGTTGTTCGTCGCCAATTCGTTCCAACAAAATTCGCCGTGTTTCGGCATCGCCTGTTGGTGCTCTGCTGCTTGTATTGCTTGTTCCGCCATTATTTTTTACTCCTTATTTTTTATTAGTCGAAAAACAAAAAAAGGCGTCCAACCGAAATTGCCGATTGACGCCTTTTTACCTTTTTTATCTGCCCTGGGTTCGATATATTTTCATAAATCAAAAACCGCCGAGGAATAAATTTTCAAATTGTGAGGTTTTGAACTGCAAAGCGAGGTTTTTCTGACTTCTTGGAGAAAGCAGGACGGTCTTTCGCAGTTCAAAATCTTTTTTCAATTACTAATTACGAATCATAAAAACTTTTCTTCATTCGTAATTAGCTCGCGCGGCGCATCGGCATTTGAACTTCAGCGCCTTGCTGTTTTTGCATATCTTGAAGATGTTGTATAAAACTCGAAGCCGCTTTCTTTGAAAGCTCGTCGGTTTTGCACTGCATTACATTCTGGCATTCCTCATCAACGTCAATTCCGATTTCACGGGAGATGGCGCGAATCATTCCAAGCTGTTTCGCCGTAACTAAATCCATAAGGCTTTTTGCAATCGGATTTGCCGGAAAACCGTCGTTGGTCGGCGTCGGCACAGCGCCTTCGCGTTCGATTCTGTCCGATTCCTTTTTGTAAAGGTCGCGGGCAATTCCGAATTTCACCGCCGCACGTTTTAATGCGTCGTGTTCGGCTTTTTTAATTCCCAACTCACTTTCCGCCGTTCCCGTTCCGATGCCTTCGCGGGTTACGCCGTCAATCGTGATTGCAACGGTTACCGTGAAAATATCGCCGATTTGACGAATATCTTTGACCGCGTGCGACCAATTCGGCGCGTTTTCGTCTAAGATGTCGGCAACCGTGTGCCATTCGACGTAATCAACATAATGCGTGTTGCCGTTGCGGTCGCGCCAGCCTTCGCGCTGTTTGACGAGTTCCGGGTCAACATTTTTACGCAGCTCGCGCAGTGTCGTCGTAAAATTCAAAACATTGTTCGATGATTCCGCGTCATCTGTTGCTTGTGCAGCGACAAACGGAATTTCCTGTAATTTTTCTGGTTTCATTTTTTTATCTCCTTGTGTGTTCGCAAGTGGTTTCTGCTCGGCAGACTTTTTCTCGGCTTGTCCGTTTGCCGAAGTCTTTGCCTGAACTTCGCCTGACTTCTGTTCGTCGCGCTTGGACTCGCGTGACTCAGTTGCGTTTTTGTCTTCTGAAACAACCGGCGTAATCTCGACATTCGTTTCGATTTTCACTGGCTCTTTCGCGGCTGATTCGGTATTTTTTGCGACCAAAGCGTATTTAACCGCCAAAATATGCTCGCATCGAAACGCCGAATCGTTGACAGCCGATTCTTCAAACTCCAAACAATTACAACGAATTTTTCCCGCTTCATTACGCCAGACTTCATAAGAAGTTTGTTTGCCGCGCAAAGAAGGCGTCGAAACGCGAAATTTATCGTCTTCGCGGTTGACTAAACCCATCGCCGCAATCGATTTGGCACGTTTATCACGCTTTTCCGTTATATTTTTTTCTACTGCTATTGCTGTCATTTTTATCTCCTTACTCGAATGCAAATCGTTTTAATTTCAATCATTTGCACGATGAAAAATAGTATTCGTTTCATCTATGAAACATTGTATCAAAGTAATTTGTTTGTTGCAAGCGTGAAACGCAGTGTTGCATCTAAAATATTTTTGTGTTAATTTCTTTCTTGCAGGGACGGAAAAGGGAAGTTGTTTGAGACTTCCAAAACTTGCCGGAGACTTTTTGAAATTGGAGAAAAAATTATGGGTTACAAAAGTGAAAGTCTGATAAACACGACGGAACTGGGACGGGCGATTAAACGCCGACGGGAAGAATTAGGAATGAGTTTGCGCGACGTAGCGGACGCGACCGCAGTTTCAGCTTCGACGCTTTCGCGTATCGAAAACGGAACGGGAAAGCCGGACGCTGACAATATTGCGCGTTTGACCGGCTGGCTCGATATGCCGATTGACCGCGTAATGAATAAGCATCAAAACGACGACGCGGCAGTCGAAGCGGTTGTATATTATCCGCACGAGGCGACGCCGGAAATTGTCGAAGCGCATCTTCGCGCCGATAAAAACCTGACACCGGAGACGGCAAAGGCTTTGTCGGAACTGTTTCGCGTCGCTTACACGCAATTTAGTCGTCCGAACGAAAAATAATAGAAAAATAATAGAAAAATAATAAACGTATCGGCAAAATGCGGACAATCGAACGTCGTCACGGCGGCGTTCTAATATTCAATTTTTATGAAATCAGCATCGCGCATCGAAAAAGAACAATCGGAAGTTGTTAGAGGCGACGGTTTTGCTATCGAAACGACTTTTGTTTTGTTTTTTTTAGCCATTGAATTCGGTCAATCGGTTAGCTGGCTGGCATTTGACAGCTTGTTTCTCGGTTTGACTTTGATTGTAATTGCGGTTCTGCCGTATTTTCTGTATTCGGAGGATAACCGACCGGATTTCGGAAACTGGATTTTCGGTAGAAGTTTAATAACGGTATTTGCCGTTCTTCTCGGCGTGATGTTCAAACAAACTTTGGGCGTCGTTTTGCCGGAAGCGTTTCGTTTTTTGCCGATGACGTTGCTCATTGCAACCGCAATGATTAGCTGCTATATCCAATTTTACGGTTTTTTAAAACTTCGCTTGGCAAAATAGGCAAAAGGCGACAAGCGGAGCAAACAAAAAAGTGTGCTTAGTTTTAGATAACAAGCGCACTTTTTTGTTTTAATTTGAAATCTCTTAAACCGCAACCGGCGACAAAGCATCGTGAACCGCCCGAACTTCTCTGACAAGTTCCAGATACTGCATTGGCGTTAAGGCTTGAGCGCCGTCGCAGAGGGCTTCGTCGGGATTTGAATGAACTTCGATAATCAAACCGTCCGCGCCGACGGCGACGCCGGCGCGCGCCATCGGATTGACCATATAATTTCTGCCCGTTCCGTGCGATGGGTCAACGATTATCGGCAGATGAGAGATTCTTTGAACCGCCGGAACAACCGACAAATCCATTGTATTACGGGCGTGCGCGGCAAACGTTCTGATTCCTCGCTCGCATAAAATCACGTCGTAATTTCCTTCCGCCATAATATATTCGGCGGCAAGCAAAAGCTCGTCAAGCGTTGCCGAAAGTCCGCGCTTTAATAAAACGGGTTTGCGCGTTTTGCCGACGTAGCGAAGAAGCGAAAAATTCTGCATATTGCGCGCGCCGATTTGAATGCAGTCGCCGTAACGTTCGACCAAATCAACGCCGCTCTCGTCCATCGCTTCGGTTACGATATTTAAACCAAACTGCTCGCGCACGTCCGCCAAAATTTTCAAACCGTCTTCGCCCATTCCCTGAAAAGCGTAAGGCGAAGTGCGCGGTTTGAACGCGCCGCCGCGAAAGAATTTTGCGCCGCTTCTGGCGACGGCTTCGGCAACCGAGAAAACTTGTTCGGCGCTTTCAATCGCGCACGGTCCGGCAATTATTGCGAGTTCTTCGCCGCCGATTGTCGAGTTGCCAACTTTGACTACCGATTTTTCGGGACGCAAATCCTTGGAAATAAGTTTGTAAGGCTTTGTAACGCGAATCGCTTCCGCGACGCCCGCTAGATTTTCAAAATGCGCCGGGTCAACCGAACCTTGATTGCCCGTAATCCCGATTGCCGTCCGATTCGCTCCCGGCATCTGGTGCGGACGAAAACCGAGTTTTTCGATAATTTCAATGACGCGCTCGACATCTTTTTCGGTCGCGTCCGACTTCATCACAATTAACATACTTGTTTATGGAAACCTAAAAAATCATTTTGTAAAAATTCGAACGTTTTGGCAATTTTCAAATCTGCCTGCATTTTGCAAATATCTTTTTATAAAAAAATCAATAAACTCTGATTAAGAGTTTTCGATGTAAATCAAAGCAATTTTGCCGCCATAAATCTACCCTTCAGCGATTTCAATCGCTCGCAAAAGCGCCTGAGCTTTATCAACCGTTTCCTGAAATTCTTTTTCCGGCACGGAATCGGCGACAATTCCCGCGCCTGCTTGAACTGAAGCAACACTGTTTTCCAAAACGATTGTTCTAATCGTAATACAGGTATCGAGATTTCCGGCATAATCAATATAGCCGACCGCGCCCGCATAAATTCCGCGCTCGTCCGGTTCGAGTTCGCGGATTATTTGAATCGCCCTTACCTTCGGCGCGCCGGAAACCGTTCCTGCCGGAAAGCAAGAGGCGAGCGCGTCGAAACAATCTTTATCCTTTTGCAAACCGGCAAATAAATAGCTGACCAGATGCTGAACGTGCGAATATTTTTCGACCGACATCAGCTTCTCGACTTTAACCGTTCCGTATTCGGCGATTTTTCCCAAATCGTTGCGTCCCAAATCAACCAGCATCAAATGTTCGGCAACTTCTTTTTCGTCCGCTTTCATTTCTTCCCCGAGTTCCGCATCTTCTGTTTCATTTGCTCCGCGCCGTCTTGTTCCGGCAATCGGGCGATATTCGGCGCGTCGCCCGCGACAGCGAACGAGCATTTCGGGCGACGCGCCGACGATTGATTTTTCGCCGAATTCAAACAAAAACATATACGGCGACGGGTTCAAGGAACGTAAAGCGCGGTAAATCGAAATTGCCGAAGCCTTTGTTTTTTTACTAAACCTCTGCGACAAAACCGCTTGATAGCAATCTCCAGCGAGAATATATTCCTTAATCCGGCGAACGGCGGCGAGAAAATCTGTCCGTTTCCAATTCGAGGCGACAACCGAATCTTTATCTTTACAGTCTGATTTTGAAACGGGAAAAGTCGGCGTCGTTTGAAAAAGCCGCGCAAGTTTTTCATTTTCCGCGACGGCTTCTGAAAAAGATTTTTCCAGATTGCCAGCTTCTTCTGTAAAAACTAGTGTTGTGATTTTTATCTGCTGGCGCGCGTGGTCAAAAGCGATTGTTGTGCGAAAGAAAAGCCATAAACCGTCTTCGGAATCCTCAGTTTGCAAAATCGACTCGAACATTCCGACAGCGGAAAAATTAAAATAACCGACTGCGCCGCCCGAAAGCGGCGTGTTTTCAAAACCGCTTGCAAAAGTTGTATCGGCAAAATGAGCGCGAAGATTTTCCAAAAGATTTTTTTCCGAAATCGTCTGCTTGCCGTTTTCTTCAATAAAAGTTCTGCCGTCGCGCCCGCGCATAATTTTCTGCGGGTTCGCTCCGAGAAACGAAAAGCGCGCTAAATTTGCGCCGCCTTCGATTGATTCGAGCAGAAAAGAATGAAAAGCGTTTTCCCGTAAAAGCAAATAGATTCCGAACGGCGTCTGCAAATCAGCCGCTACGGTCGTCGTTACTGGAACGACGTTTCCTTTATCGGCTTGCTCCTGAAAAGCGGCAAAGTTTTCGGGTTGAACTGTTTGCATAAAAAGAAAACTGCCAAACTTTTAATTTAAGTTTGGCAGTGAATCATTAAAAAATTAATTGCGTAAAAAATCAATTAAAAAAACTCATCAATACCGATTCGCGCAGTCGCCACGAGCGAAATTCGGAAACGAGTTTTTCGGTTGAAATTTTCATAAGCGAAATTAAATTTTTAACAGAACGAGCGGAAAGAATCAAATCTCGTTCTACATTCTTTCTGGAACTTCGATGCCCAGCAGATTTAAAGCCGACGTTAAACTCGCGCGCGCAATATCAGCCGCCGCAATTAAAACGGCGCGTTTGACAGGATTTTCTTCCGTTATAATTTTGTGATTATGGTAGAAAAGATTGAACGCCTTCGCCAGATTAAAAGTGTATTTCGCCAGAATCGCCGGTTCGGTTGCGGAAATCGAATTTGAAATTGTTTCTTCGAGCCGCGAAGCCAGAGTAATCAAAGACCAAACTTCATTTTCGTCGGCGAAAAGTTCGGAAACTTCAGCTGCCGAATTTGAAATTGTTTTGATTGCACTTTCGAGCGCGTTTTCTTCCAATTTTTTAAAGATTGAATTAATTCTAACCGTAGCATTTTGGCAGTAAACTCCCGTCTCGCCTTCAAAAGCGAGCGCTTCCTTAAAATCGAAAATAATTACGGTTGTCTTCGTAAATTTAAGCAAAAAATATCTCAGCGCACCGATTGCAATTTGGCGAGCTATTTTTTTGTGTTGTTCATCCGACATTTCAGGATTGCGTTTTGAAACCTCTGCAAAAGCGTCCGCTTCAAGCCGATTTATCAAATCGTCAGCTTTGACGCCCAAACCTTTTCTCCCGCTCATTTCGATAAATGGTTTAACACGGTCTTCGTCGCCCAAAACAAAACCCAATTCTTCTGCCGCCACCGGAGACAGCGCAACCATTTCATAACTTAAATGAACGCTTGCCGCTTCGCCGCGTTCGGGGAAAATTACGGCAACGCCTTTTCGGACGACTTCCTGCGGGTAAGATTGGCGAGAATCAATCACGTTGTAAACCGTTTCGTTATTGCCAAACGCGGGAACGTTTTCGCTCTGCAAATCTTCCGCAGTCGTTATCCAAACTTCTTTGCCGTCGTCGTAATTGTGAAAAAGATTGTAGTAGAAATCCAAACCGAGAAGTCCGAGCTTCCACATTTGATAAGCGATGTCTTTGCCCGTATAAGTTACAGTTCCGTTTGAGCGGACGAGAATTTTATCGGCGTCGTGTTCGTCATTTCCGGTGTGAGAGTCTATCGGCATTACCCAACATCCGGCGGCTTTGCCTTCGGTTTCAAGTTTTATAACTTCGCGCCGCTTCATTTCTTCAAACGCTTTTTGCCAGAAATGCAGATGCAGAATTTCCGACTCGCGCGGCAACAAATCATATCGAATCGAAAGGCGATTCATCGTCGCAACGATTGATTGGACATTGCGCGTAACGACGTAATCGGCAAGTGCGGCGGTCGGATTATTGCCTTCTTCGATAAGCTGCAAAACTTCGGCGCGTTTTGCTTTGAGTTCCGCGTCTTGCCCGAAAGCGACGCCGACGCGCGCATATAAATCCCAGCAGTAATAATCGAAAGTTTTGCCTTCGGCGAGCAGTTTTGCATCAAGTCGGACAATATCGCCCAAATCCATTTTTTCGAGATAAACGAATCCGATAACCACATCGGCAACCTGAACGCCTGTGTTGTCGATATAATATTCAACTTCGACGTTTTCGCCGGTCGCCCGCAAAATCCGCACAAAAGTATCGCCCAAAACGGCGTTGCGAACGTGACCGATATGCGCGGCTTTGTTCGGATTAACCGACGTATGCTCGACGCAAACCTTTTTAAATGCGGATTGCGGATTGCGGATTGCGGATTGTAAATCTTTTTCCGTATTCGGGGCTTTCGTGTTCTTTATAGTTTCAGCTAGAAATTTTGCGCGGTTGTAAAAAACATTCAAATATCCCGCGCCCGCGACTTCGACGCGCTCGACCGCTTCGTTGGTTTCGAGTGCGGCTTTCAAAGTTTCGGCAAGCTCGCGCGGATTGCGCTTTTCACCTGTTATTTGCTTGATTCGCTTGGCAAGCTCAAACGCAACGGGAAAAGCTAAATCTCCGAGTTCGGTTTTCGGCGGTACTTCGGCGGCGACTTGTTCGAGTTCGACGTTAAAATTTTCTTTAGCAGTTTTAATAACGCTCGCGCGCAAAGCGTTTTGCAGTTCGGTTAAGTTCAATGTTTTTCTGACTCCGTAAATAAAAAGGAAAGTATAACGCAAGCGCGGGCAAAAGAAAAAACTTTCGTTATTCGGCAAAAATTTTAAAAAACAAGACTTTGACCTTTTGCCGTTTGAAAACTAGACTTTTTAAAGAGATGAAAACTTTATATTTCGATTGTTTTGCGGGCGCGAGCGGCAATATGATTTTGGGCGCGCTCGTCGCGCTCGGCGTCAGCGAGAATGAATTAATTGAGCAAATAAAGCTGCTCGACATTTCCGCGTTTAAAATTGAATTTACGACCGTTGACAAATCCGGCATTTCAGCCGTTCACGCAAATGTAAAAGTTCCGAACGAAGACGCGCACCGGCACCTCTCGACAATCGAAAAAATTATTAACGATTCGCGTTTGAGCGAAACAGTAAAAGCGCGCGCCGTAAAAATTTTCACGCGCCTTGCGGAAGCCGAAGCTAAAGTTCACGGCACTTCAGTTGAAAAAATTCATTTTCACGAAGTCGGCGCGATGGACGCGATTGTTGATGTTGTCAGCGCGTGCGTCGGTTTTGAAATTTTGGGAATTGAAAAGTTTTATTGTTCACGAATTCACGTCGGTTCGGGTTTTGTCAAAATGGCGCACGGCAAATTTCCCGTGCCGCCGCCCGCCGTTGCCGAATTATTAAAAAATATTCCGATTTATTCAACCGAAATCGAAGGCGAATTGATAACGCCAACCGGCGCGGCGATTATTTCAGAGGTCTGCGATTCATTCGGAACAATTCCCGAAATGCGGGTCGAACGAACGGCTTACGGCGCAGGAACGCGGGAATATAAAGATTTTCCGAATGCGCTACGGCTGATGCTTGGGGAAGTCCAAAGTCCAAAATCCAAACTCCAAAGTCAGACGGCGGAAAATCCAAAATCCAAAATCCAAAATCTAAAATCAGCCGATTTGCTGCTTCTCGAAACAAACATTGACGATTCGTCGCCGCAGATTTTGGGTTTTGTAATGGAACGCGCGTTCGAGGCTGGCGCGCTCGATTGCTGGTTTACGCCGATTCAGATGAAGAAAAATCGTCCGGCGACGATGGTTTCGATTCTTTGCGACAAAGCGAAAAAAGAAAATTTAATCGAACTGCTTTACACGGAAACGACGACGCTCGGCGTTAGAATCAAAGAAATCGGGAGAAATTGCTTGCCGCGTGAAATCGTTAAAGTTGAAACTGAATTCGGCGCGGTTGATGTTAAAATTGCCAGCTACAAGGGAAAAATTGTAAATGTAAAACCTGAATATGAACAAATTCGGGAAATTGCGCTAAAATCAAGCATTCCTTTGCGGGAAATTGAGCGAATCGTTTTGGAAAGATTGGAAAATCAAAGGGAAAATTAAATTGGCAAAAAAACAAAAGAGCAAAGTTGATTTGAAAAAAATCGCGCGCGGCGTGCGCTTGATTTTAGAAGGCATCGGCGAGGATGCAGACCGCGACGGTTTACAGAAAACGCCCGAACGAGTAGCTGATTTTTATGCCGAGCTAACCTGCGGAATGTGGGAAAACGCGGCGGAACACATTGTTCCTTTGCCGGGCGATTCACACGACGAAATGGTGATTGTCAAAGATATTTCAATCGCTTCGGTCTGCGAGCATCATCTCGCGCCGTTCGTAGGCTTTGTGCATATAGCTTATATTCCAAAAGGCGGGCGCATCATCGGACTTTCAAAACTCGCACGAATCGCGGAGATTTTCGCGCGTCGTCTGCAAGTGCAGGAACGCCTAACACAGCAAATCGCGCAGACGCTTTTTGAAGAATTAGAACCGCTTGGCGTGATGGTCGTAATGGAAGCTGAACATACTTGTATGACGCTGCGCGGCGTAAAAAAACCGGGCGCGAAAACCGTTACCTCAAGCGTTTTAGGCGGATTTCGCACAGACGCGCGAACGCGGGCGGAAGCGATGAGTTTGATTAAAGGATAAAAATTTGGAGAAAATTATGAAAAATCGTTTTGTTGTCGCAAGTTTATTTATCACATTATTTTCTACTTTTGTTTTTGCACAAACAAAAGATATGACGAATCTTTTCAGCGAAAACGTTCTGCGGGCGCACGTTAAATTTCTTTCAGATGATTTGCTCGAAGGTCGCGGACCCGGAACGCGCGGCGGCGAGCTTGCAGCGAGATACATCGCCGCGCAAATGGAGATTATGGGATTGAAAGGCGCGGGCGCAAACGGCTCTTATTTCCAGCCCGTTTCGCTCGTTGGCGTAAAAGCCGACCCGAATACGACTTTAAATTTTTCCGGCAGCGGCAAAAGCGAGACGTTCAAATTTGCCGATGAATTCGTTGCCTTTACAGGCGCGCAAACGGACAATATTTCGATTGATGCCGATACGATTTTTGTCGGTTACGGCATCGATGCGCCCGAACAGAAATGGAATGATTACAAGGGAAACGCGGCAGATTATCGCGGTAAAGTTCTGGTGATGATGGTCAACGACCCGCCCGCAACGGCGCAGGAGCCGAATCTTTTCGGCGGTAAGGCGCTGACGTATTACGGTCGCTGGACTTATAAATTCGAGCAGGCGGCGCGAATGGGCGCGGCGGGCGTGATTTTGATTCACACGGACGAATCCGCCGGTTATCCGTGGAGCGTCGTTCGCACGTCGAACGGTTCTTGGCGTTATGACATCGAACGCACGCCGGAAGATGCAACACCGTATTTGCAGATGCGTTCGTGGGTGACAAACGACGCGGCGAAACGTCTTTTTGCGGCGGCGGGAAAGGATTTGGACGCGCTGCGCGAGCAGGCGAAATCTAGAAATTTTCAGCCTGTAAATTTAGGTTTGCGGACGAAAATCAATCTCAAAAGCGAATTAAAGAAAGTTAACTCGGCGAATGTCGTTGGCACGATAGAAGGCTCAGACCCGAAATTAAAAGATGAATATGTTGTTTATTCGGCGCATTACGACCATTTAGGCGTCGGCGCGCCGAACAAAAACGGCGATACGATTTATAACGGCGCGGTTGATAACGCGACGGGCGTGGCATCGGTTTTGGCGATTGCCGAAGCGATTCAAAAAATGCCTGTAAAACCTAAGCGTTCGAGTTTATTTTTAATTCCGACCGCCGAAGAACAAGGGCTTTTGGGCGCGGATTGGTATTCAAAACATCCGATTTTTCCGGTCGAAAAAACGGCGGCGGATGTCAATCTCGATTCGGTTACTGTTTTGGGCAGAGTGAAAAATTTCAGCGCGCTCGGCGTCGAACGTTCGAGTTTAAAATCAATCGTCGAAGAAGTGGCGCGTGAACGCGGTTTGACGCTCGTGCCTGATGCGCGTCCCGAACAAGGCTCGTTTTATCGCTCAGACCATTTTCCGTTTGCGCGCGTCGGCGTGCCTTCGCTGAATATGGAAGCGGGCGACGATTTCGTCGGGCGTCCGGCGGGTTGGGGCGAAGAGCAGTTTAAGTTTTATAATGCAAACAATTATCATCAGCCGTCGGACGAATACAAGGATTCGTTCGATTTTTCCGGCACGGTGCAGATGGCGGAATTGTCCCTTGCAATCGGTTTAAAAGCGGCAAACGCGCCGAAACTACAGGCTTATAATTCGACGGATGAATTTGCAAAGGCACAGCCGAATCGAAAATAAGTTTAATTTTAGGAGAATACAAGCAAGAAAATTTAACCACAGATATACACAGATAAACGCAGATTTTATGAACTATTTAGTCCGTGTTCATCTATGTTAATCTGTGGTTTCTATTTCTAATTTATGAAAACCTTTTATATCACGACGCCGATTTATTATGCCAACAGTTTGCCGCATCTTGGGCATTTATATACGACGACCGTGGCGGATATTATCGCCAAGCACAAAAAACAGCGCGGCTTCGACACATATTTTCTCACCGGAACGGACGAACACGGCGTCAATATCCAGCGCGTCGCGGCGACGAATAATCAAACTCCGCAAGAATATGTCGAATATATTTCGACGGAAATGAAAAAAATGTTCGCCGATTTCGGTTTGACCGATTACGACATTTTTATGAGGACGACCGAAAAATTTCATTACGAAGGCGTGCAAAATCTCTGGCAAACGATTGCGAAAAATAAAACGCCAAAAGGAAATGAAACTATTTACAAAGGTTTTTACGAAGCGTGGTTTTGCCCGAACTGCGCCGAATTTAAAACCGAGAGCGAATATGAGTTGCGCGAAGGCGAAGACTCTCCGCGCTGTTTGATTCACGAACGACCGCTCGACAAAGTATCGGAGGAAAGTTATTTTTTTCGCCTTTCGGATTACGGCGAAACGCTTCTGCAAATTATCGAAGAAAATCCCGAAAGAATTCGCCCCGAAGCGCGTCGCAATGAAGTAATCTCATTTATCAAAGGCGGCTTGCAAGACCTTTCGATTTCGCGCGAGAAAAAATCCGTCTGGTGGGGCGTTCCCGTTCCCGCCGATGCTAATCATACGATTTATTTGTGGGTTGACGCGCTTTCAAATTATATAACAGCTTTGGGTTACGGCAATCGTGGTAAATCCGGCTTTGAAAAATACTGGCAAAACGTTGTTCATCTAGTCGGCAAAGATATTTTGCGCTTTCATACGGTTTATTGGTGGTCTTTTCTGCTGGCGGCTGAAATCGAATTGCCCAAACAGGTTTTCGCGCACGGAATGTGGCTCGATGCGGACGGGCGCAAAATGGGGAAAACCCTTGGCAATGTGATTGAGCCGAGCGTTTTGCATAAACACTTTTCGATTGACGCGCTTCGATATTTTCTGCTGCGCGAAATGGTTTTCGGGCAGGACGGAAAATTCGGCTACGAAAATTTAATCGAGCGGGCGAACGCAGATTTGGCAAACGGTTTGGGCAATTTGTCGAGCCGAACGCTTTCAATGATTAACAAATACCGAGACGGTGCGATTCCGAGCGGTAAAATAAACGAGACGAATTATCTTCACGCCAAACGCGCCGGAATCAATGCCGACGAGCAGGAATTGGTTTCGGTTTTAACACACGCACGCGATGAATTTCTTCGCCGTTTCGACAATTTTGAGTTCAGTCAAGCGTTAGAGGTTTTGTGGACGGTCATCGTGCGAATTGACAAGATGATTTCCGACGCGAAGCCTTGGGAACTCGCCAAAGACGGGCATCAAACCGAAACTTTGAACGCGATTTTGTATCGAGCAACCGAAACTCTGCGCTGGCTGTGCGTGCTGCTTTATCCGGTAATGCCGCAAGCGACGCGCGAAATTTACGCGCAAATGGGTTTGAATGAAGACATTGCAAAAATAAATCCCGAAAATCTAACTTGGGGAGAATTAAAAGAAGGAACAAAAATCGGAGAAGTCGCGGGCGTTTTCCCGCGTCTCGATAAAAATAAAATTATGAATGAAATTAAGGAAACAGTAGTCGGTGGTCAGTCGTCAGTTGCCGGTGGAGAAGCCAAAGAAACCGACCCAAGTGAAACGAAAAATCAGAGTGAAAAAGTTAGCGCGGAAAATACTGACAACCAGCAACCGACAACCGACAACTTCATTACAATTGACGATTTTCTAAAAGTCGAACTTCGCGTCGGCGAGATAAAAGT
>JALYZF010000135.1 GCA_030948995.1 Acidobacteriota bacterium | reverse complement strand
TACCAGAGAATGCCCCAAATAATAATCGCTACGACGAGCTGCCCGACCAATTTCTGTATGCCGGTCAAACCTTGACTGCGTTTTTTGACGATTTTTATATAATCGTCTACAAAACCGACGCCTCCGAAACAAATCGTCGCGCCCAAAGCGAGCCACAAATAAAGACTGTCGAGCCGCGCCCAGAGAATGGTCGAAATAAAAACCGCGCCGATTATTAAGACGCCGCCCATCGTCGGCGTGCCGCGTTTTGCGTGATGCTCTTCGGATAATTCCTCGCGGATTTCCTGTCCTACTTTCAAAGCGGCGAGTTTGTCAATAACCCGCCCGCCCAAAAGAAGCGAAATCAGAAGCGCCGTAATCGTCGCCCAAGCCGTTCGGAACGTAACGTATTGAAAAACGTTCAAGCCTTTGAAAAAATACGACTCGCTGCCAGCCGCGTTCTGCTGCTTGAAAATAATTTGATATAAAAGGTAATAAAGCATCGGTTAGATTTTAGATTTTAGATTTTGGATTCTGGATTCTGCTCCTTCATTTATTTTTTATTTAAAACTCTAAATCTTCCGTTAAAACTTACATTCGCTTTTAAACCACGGCGGTTGTTTTATTTTTCTAAATTAAATTTCTCAAGCAGTTTCTCGACAACCCGTTCGGTTCGCACGCCGCGCGAGCCTTTGATTAAAACTAAATCGCCCGCTTTTATTTCACTTGCAAGAAATTCGCCCGCTTCAACGGACGTTTCAAAAAACTTTGTTTCGCTCAAACTGTTTTCTTTTGCGCTATCGGTCAAATCTTTCGCCAAGCCGCGCACGCCGATTAAAAAATCAATTCCGCTCGCGGCAAGGCGCGCGCCCGTTTCGCGGTGAATCTTTTTTTCATTTTTGCCCAATTCAAGCATCTCGCCAGCGACGACGATTTTTCGTTTTGCCGATTTTCCGCCGCTCGTCAAAGTTTCGACCATTCCCAAAAGCGCAGCGGGATTTGAATTATACGAATCGTTGATAACCGTAAAACCTTCGGCGAAATGCAGAACTTCTCCGCGTTGCGGCAGCGGCGCAACCGTCCGAAGCGCGCCTGCAATTTCCTGTGCAGACATTCCGAATGCGTAACCGACGGCAGATGCGGCAAGCGCGTTTAAAACATTGTGGCGACCGGAAAGCTGCATCGAAACTTGAGACGCGCCGTTCGGCGTTTTTAATTTAAAAGACGTTTCGCCGAAGCGTTTCATTTCGATTTTGCTTGCCGAAATATCCGCTTCGCTTTCGATTCCGAAAGTAATCGTTTTGCCTTTCGATAAATCGCGCATCGCCAGAACGCGCGCGTCGTCTGCATTTAAAATCGCCGTTCCGCCCGCTTTCATTCCTTCGACGAGTTCGGCTTTTGCCCGCGCCACATTTTCAATCGAGCCTAGATGTTCGACGTGAACCGGCAAAACGTTTAATTCGACGGCTACGTCCGGCGGTGTGATGCGACAAAGACGCGCTATTTCGTTGAACGGC
This sequence comes from Acidobacteriota bacterium, assembly GCA_030948995.1. GTDB lineage: Bacteria > Acidobacteriota > Blastocatellia > Pyrinomonadales > Pyrinomonadaceae. The sequence continues at coordinate 49,855 of JALYZF010000135.1, read as the reverse complement.
GTTGACATTCCCATTTCCAACACGGCGGCGTCGAAACTTTTATCTTCGGCTAATTTCAAAACCGTCAAAGGATGTCCCAAACCGTTGTTGTAATTTTTGACGTTACGGAGAATTTTTCTGCCGCTCGCTTCGAGAACGTGCGCCGCGAGTTCCTTCGCCGTCGTTTTTCCCGCGCTGCCCGTAATGGCAACGACGGGTTTGTTCCATTCTAGATAAACGCCGTGTGCAAGTTTTTGAAAAGCGGCAATCGCGTCTTCGACAAAAATTAGGCGGTCTTGAAATTTTTCAAGCATCGCTTTGTGTTCTTCAAATCTGTTGCGCCGCGCAACACAAGCAATCGCGCCCTTTTCAAATGCCCCCGGAACGTATTTATGTGAGTCTTCAAAGTCGCCGTTGAAACAATTGTTTTTATAATCCGGCTGCGACAGGGCAAAAAACACTTCACCCGCCTGCGTCTCGCGCGAGTCAATCGCAAAGGATTTGACTTCCGTGCCCCGCAAAGCGGGATTAAGTTTGGAAGCGTCGGCGTCCATATATTTTATGACCGTTTCAAGTTTCAAGTTTTTTGCCGCGTCCGCTCGCTCGCAGATTTACTTTTAGCGTCGCCCTTTGGTTTTACGGTTGTTATGACAGCCGTTTTCTGTTTCGACTGATTTTTTTCGCTTCCCGGTTTCGATTCTTTTTTAATTTCTTTTGTTTTTTCGCCGTTTATAGCTTTATCAGTTAATTTTGTCGGAATATTTTCCGGCTCCTCGTGACGGGGCGCTCTCGGCGCAATGTCGGCTTCCTTCGGAATATCATTTTGCGCCGTTAAATTTTCCTGCTGAATACTGTCGTCGGGCGCAACGTTTAATTCCGGCAAAATTTGCTCAGCGATCTGCCGGAAAACCGGCGCGGAAACTTGTCCGCCGTCGCGCGCCCCGCCCTGCGGTTCGTCCATTACGACAGCGATGACGACCGACGGGTTATCGGCAGGTGCAAATCCAACGAATGACGAAACGTATTTCGACTCGTTGTATCTTTTAATGCGCGCGTCGTATTTCCAAGCCGTTCCGGTTTTTCCAGCCGAAGTGTAGCCGTTTAGCTGCGCTCGTTTCGCCGTTCCTTTCAAAACCACTTGACGAAGCATTTGCCTTAGTCCTCGCGCCGCTTCCGCATTAACGACCTGCGTTTTTTCAACTTGGGGCGATGGCAAAACTTTTCCGTCAGCCGTGCGAATTTCCTTGATAATATGCGGTCGGACGCGCACACCGTCGTTGGCAATTGCCGCGTAAGCCGAAGCCGCTTGCAAAGCCGTAATGTTTAATTCGTAACCAATTGACATTGAAGCGAGCGAGTCGCCATACCAAGTCGCGGGCGGGCGAATTTGTCCGCGCGCTTCAGCGGGAAGCTCAATTCCGGTCGGCGCGCCGAAGCCGAATTGAAGAGCGTAATTGTAAAATCTGTCTTTACCCAAACCGAGCGCGGTTTTTATTGCCGCGTAGTTGCTGGAGACGGCAAGCGCCTCGCCGTAAGACATAGTTTTCGTCGCGTGCGGGTCGTCAAAGCGATGTCCCGCGACTTCGATAAAGCCTTTGCTGCAATCAATTTCGCCGTCAGGACGAATTAACTTTTCCTGAAGCGCCGCGCCGTAAGTTACGAGTTTGAAAACCGAGCCGGGCGAATACATACTTTGGACGGCGCGATTGGTCAAAGTTTCGGGTGCTGCTTCGTTAAATTTGTTCGGGTCAAAAGTCGGGTAATTTGCCATCGCCAAAATCTCGCCGGTTTTCGGGTCTAAAACAATTGCCATTCCCGATTTGGCGCGCGTCGCTTTGACGCCTTCTTCCAAAGCCTGTTCGGTTTTGTATTGAATCGAATTGCTGATGGTTAAGAAAATATCTTTCGGCGGCTCGCGTTCTTCTACTTCTTCTGTTTCATCGTAAACTCTTCCCAAGCGGTCGCGGTCTTGCCATTTTCGGACGCCCGCGCCGCGCAATAATTCCTCTTGCGACTGCTCGATTCCGGCAGAACCGACATCTTCCGAATTGCTGAATCCGACAACTTGCGCGGCGAGCGATTTATACGGGTAGCTGCGTTTCTGTTCTTCCTGCCAATGAAGTCCGGTAAAACGCGGCTCGTCAAATTTTCGCAAATCTGTATCTTTGAGCGCGTCGTTTATTCGCTCCGCCTCGTCTTCATCTAATTTTCGCGCCAGATAAACAAAGCGTTTGCCTTTTTCTTTGGCGTCGGTTAAATCTTTGACGATTTCGTTCGGTTTGACTTTCAGCACGGCGGCAACTCGCTTTGCCGTCCCTTCGACATCTTCGATTTCCGAAGGGTCTGCAAAAAGCGATTTGGCGTTGACGCTCATTGCCAGCGCGCGCGCCGAGCGGTCGTAAATTGTGCCGCGAAGCTGTTTGCTCTTGACTTGATTGCGGCGCTGGTCGAGCGCTTTTGCCAGCAGCCACTCGTGCTGATTAACCTGCAAATGCACTAACCGGACGCCGATGCCGCCAATCCATAGAATGAAAAACGCGACAATCAGCATAAAGCGCGTGAAAACCGTCTGCATCGGATTCTTCTTTCGGCTGATTTTGGGAGAGCGTTTCGGCATTTTTATTTGTCGGAAAATTAATGATTGTTTAGAAATTTTTATCTTGTCGGCTGAACCGCTTCTCTTTTGATTTTTGAATCCGCCGCGCTATCCTGCTTAATCTTTTTGGCGGGAATCTTTTCTTCTGCCGCAGACGTTTCCGTTTTGCTTGCCGCTGCCGCTTTCGGCTTTGCCACGTCGGTTTTTTCAGCTCGCGGTTTTTCCGTTTTATCGCCTGCGGAGCTGAAAAATTTAATGTTGCTCGCCGATATTGTCGTGAGTCCGATTTTCTGCGCCGCTTTTTTTATTTCCGCAGGCGATAAAGCAATTTCCTTTGTCAGCAGAAGCCGGCGTTTGTCGGATTCTAACTCTTCGGTCATCTTCCGCAGGCGGTTGTTTTTGATGCTGAAATCGATTGACGCAAAATGCTGGCGCGCGGCAAAGAAAAAACCGACTAACAAAAATATTCCGCAAGCCAGCATCAGCAAGCGATAACGAAAGGGAAGCGAAACGCTTTTTTTCGCGCCGCGAACGGATTTTGTTTGATTGTTATTCGGGGAAATTTTTTTTCGGCTCATAATTTCGGCTCCAAAAATTTAAGTGTTCGGTTAAAGTTTCCGGCAGGCGCGAAGTTTAGCGCTGCGCGAGCGAGGATTATCAATGGTTTCCGCTTCATCCGGCGCAATCGGTTTTTTTGTCAAAATTTCCACTTGACGGCTTGCGCCGCACGCGCAACGCGGAAGACGCGGCGGGCAAAAACATTTTCCCGACAATTTTTGCAGCGTTTGTTTGACGATGCGGTCTTCCAAAGAATGAAAAGTTATTACCGCAAATCGCCCGTCTGTTTTCAAAACATCAACCGCGTCGCGGACGAACTGTTCCAAGATTTCAAGCTCGCCGTTGACCGCAATTCGCAAGGCTTGAAACGTGCGCGTCGCCGGATGAATCTTATCAGTGCGCCCGCGCTTAACCGATTTTTCAACGAGTTCGACTAACTGTTTCGTCGTTTTTATCGCTTCTCCGCGCTCACGTCGCTCGACGATACGGCGAGCAATTCGCCGGGAAAATTTTTCTTCGCCGTATTCGTAGATGACGCGCGCGATTTCAAATTCCGACAATCTTTCCAGCAATTCGGCAGCGGTTTCAATTTTGGAATCGGCATCCATTCGCATATCGAGCGGCGCGTCGAAACGAAAACTGAAACCGCGAACCGCACTGTCAAACTGCAGCGACGAAACCCCCAAATCAGCTAACGCGCCGTCTATTTTTTCAATCTCGGCATCAAGCAAAACTCGCCTTATTTCCGAGAAATTGGCGTGAAAAATCTTTACTCTCGCGCCAAACTTCTTCAATCTTGCGTGTGCCAAACCGATTGCTTCGGCATCTTGGTCAATGCCCAAAACGCTTGTTTTATCGGCTGCCGATAAAATTGCTTCGGCGTGTCCGCCTAAACCAAGCGTCGCGTCAACAAAAGTTTCGCCTTCGTGCGGCTTAAGCAGTCGTAAAGTTTCTGCCAGCAGAACGGGTTTATGAAGATTTTCGGCTTTGTTTTCAGGCACGTTTCAAAGAGCAAAAATTGTAACGAATATGCGCGGTTTTGCAAAACACAACGCTACTTCGAGATTTATCTTTTCAAAAACCCGTGATAATAATTTTTATCGTAATTTTGATGCCGTGCGGAAAACCTAAATTTATCGACCGTCCCGGTTTATACAATTACCGTTTTAATTTCCCGCGCGACAACCGTTCAGAATTTTTTTGGGGAAAGTGCTTAAAACCTCCAAAAATCTTAAACACTATTTTTGTGGATTCGCCAAATGCCCAAATTTCATTTCAGGCTGTTTTCAACTAGTTAAAAAGAATCTTACAGTTATGTTTTAGATTCTGTCAAGCATTATTTCGACATTTATTTTAATCAGATGCTTAAAAACTAAAATAAATTTTTTTGCCCGTTTCGGCTTTGAATTTATGGAGAGGAATATTTTATTTTCCCGAGCGTTTGCGCTACAGTCTATATTCGATTTGTTTGACAGAAAATTTCCGTCTTTCGTTTATGAATATCACGCTCGTTCAGCTACTAATTTTCGGCATTGTTGCGGCTCTGGCTAACGTGCTGGGCGGGCTGATTTTGTTTCCGCCGGGCATTCAGAAAAATTACAAAAAACTTCTCAAATATATCTTGGCGCTCGGCGCGGGTTTTATGCTCGCCGTCATTTTTATAGACGTTTTGCCCGAAGCCATTGCGCTCTGGCAAACGCCGGAGACCGTGGGTAAGGGAAGCGCGAGTTTATATGCGCCGATGATTCTTCTGCTGGTCGGTTATTTGATAACGCAGTTTTTTGAACATACAATAGCGCCGCATTTTCATCTCGGCGAAGAAATGGACTGCGACCATCTGATTTCGACTTCTTCGGCTTATACGGCAATCGGCGGTCTCTTGATTCACACTTTTTTCGACGGCGTTTCGATTGCTGCCGCCGCCCAAGTCGATTATCGTGTCGGAATCCTTGTTTTTCTCGCCGTTTTTCTGCATAAATTTCCTGAAGGTTTTACAATTGCTTCGATGATTTTGGCAACGGGCAAAGGCTTAAAGGAAACTTTATTTGCAACGTCGCTGGTTGGATTGACAACTTTTCTCGGCGTTCTGCTTTATTATATTGTCGGCGAGCGCGTCGGTTTTACAGTCGCATACGCACTTCCCGTAGCGAGCGGCGTAACGCTTTATGTTGCAGCAAGCGACCTGATACCGGAGGTAAATCACCACGGCGGAAAACGTCCGCTCGTTTCGCTGTCGGTTTTCGCGGGCGTCGCGCTGTTTTTTCTGATACACTTTGCGCTTCATACTGTTTTAGAAAAATAGGAACACGGGCGAAAATTTTTCGTATTCTGTTACGGTTTGGATAAAATTGATTTGAATTAGAATGAAAAAAACTTTAGTTTCATTAAAATCAAACGCTCTTCGATTAATTTTGCTCGTCGGCTTAATTGCGCAAACGGCGTGCGCGCAAAGCGGAAGCGGTAACAGCAACAAACCGTTTTCAATCAACGATTCGCCGCTGCCTGCGCCGACCGGATTCGTCAACGATTACGCCGGAGTTGTCGACGCGGGAACAAAACAGCAAATCGAAGCGCGAATCAAAGCCTTTCGGGACAAAACTAATCCGCAAGTTGAACTCGCGGTTGCGATTGTAAAAACGACGGGCGAGCGTCCTATTTTTGATTACTCTTTGGCAGTGGCGCGCGGCTGGAAAATCGGCTCGAAAGAAAACGACAATCCAAGCGCCCTGCTTATGATTGCCATTGACGACCGAAAATATTACACGCAGGTCAGCAAGGATTTAGAGGATGAATTGCCCGATGCTTTAGTCGGGCAATTGCAGCGACAGTATCTTGTTCCGGCTTTTAAGCAGGGCGATTACAGCAAAGGCGTCGCCGATACGATTGACGCATATATTAAAACAATCGAGGCGAAACAAACCGGACAGCCTGTATCAGTGCCGCCGCCGGCAGCCGAAACTAGAGACGTAACGGGCAACAGCAGAGCGGCGCGCGGTTTGCCGTTTGGTAATTGTATGACTTGTTTAATAATTCTCTTTATAATTTTAATACTTATTTTCAGTCGTCGAGGCGGCGGTGGCGGCGGTTTCGGCAGAAGAAATCGTTGGGGCGGCGGCGGTTTCGGCGGAAGCGCGCTGCCTTGGATCATCGGTGGAATGATTAATAGCGGCGGCTCGTCAGGCGGCTGGGGCGGCGGTTCTTCGTCTTCTGGCGGCGGCGGTTTTGGCGGATTCGGCGGCGGCGGCGATTTTGGCGGCGGCGGCGCTGGCGGCAGTTGGTAAAATCTAAGTTCAAAGTTCAAGGTTAGTTATTCAACTTTGAACCTTGAACTTTTAACCTTGAACTTTTATGAAACATCAGTTTGAAGCATTTATTGACGATTTGCGGGCGACGCACGGGCGAAATCTCGTGTCCGTAATTCTCTACGGCTCGGCGGCAACGGGCGATTTTGTGCGAAAACAATCGGATTATAATTTGCTGATTGCTTTGAACCGCATCACGCCGAAAGATTTGCGCGCCGCACAAGCGCCGTTGCGCGAGTGGAGCAAAATGGGGCATCCTCTGCCGGTGTATTTTACGGTTTCTGAACTGCAAAACGCGGCAGACGTTTTCCCGATTGAGTTTCACCAGATGGAACGCGCTCGCCGCGTGCTTTACGGCACGGACGTTTTGGCAAACTTAAATCTGTCGGATGAATACTTGCGCCACCAAACCGAATACGAACTGCGAACCAAACTGCTTCAATTGCGTCGCGCGTATATTCCGGCGTCGGTTTCGGTTGAAAGTTTGGTGAATTTAATGGCGGATAGTCTTTCAAGTTTTGCCGCGCTTTTTCGCGCCGTTCTGCTCGTTCACGGTTTTGAGCCGCCGGTTACAAAACGGGAAGTCGTCGCGGCGACCGCCAATAAATTAAAAATTGACGGCGCGCCGTTTGAAAAAATTCTCGATATTCGGGAAAATAACGCATCTAAAACGCTTGATGAAACGACTGCCAATCAGATTTTTACTGATTATATGGAGCAGATTGAAGCTGTCATCGAAGCGGTTGACCGGTTGCGTAAATCGTAAATGGTTGATGGTTAAGTGTAAAAAGCGATTGCCATTAACGTCTCGACAATTAACAATTAACTTTTTATGAGAGGGAAAATAATGAAAAAATTAATTTTATTGACATTCACGCTGCTCGTCGCTTTCGGTTTAAGCGGGTGCAGCTACAATAGTTTGACCGCCAGCCAACAAGGCGTTAAAGGGAAATGGGCAAATGTCGAAAGCGCTCTACAGCGCCGCGCGGATTTGATTCCGAATTTAGTTAAAACCGCGCAAATGAATGCCGTCAACGAGCAGGAAGTTTTTGGACAAATCGCCGACGCTCGTTCGCGCCTTTTGAATGCGACGCAAGCCGCGCCGCAAGGTCAGGACGGCGACAAATCGCCTGAACAAAAACAAGCGGTTTTAGAAGCTAATAACAGTTTTGGCGGAACAATCGGACGGCTTTTGAGTTTGCAGGAAAATTATCCGCAATTGCGTTCAAACGAATTATTCTTAAACGCGCAGAACGAGATTTCCGGCTCGGAAAATCGAATAAACGTGGCGCGGCTTGATTATAATGAAGCGGTTACGAATTACAACACAGCGCGTAACCAGTTTCCGGCAGTTTTGACGGCAAGCCTGCTCGGATTCAAAGAAGAACCGTTTTTCAAAGCCGACGAGGGCGCAAATAAAGCACCCGACATCGGAGACCCAAATTCGATGCGCCGCAACGCTAATAAATAAAGCAAAAGTATAAGGTAAAAAGGCAAAAGTTCGGAACACAGGTTTTCGACTTTTGCCTTTTACTTTTGTCTTAAAAATTTTAGCTGACGGCGCGCTGCTGCTGCGCTTGAACAATCGGGAAAACGAGGCGAAACGTCGTGCCTTCTCCAACCTCGCTTTGAACTTCGATTATGCCGGCGTGTTCCTGCACGATTCCGTAAGAAACGGCGAGACCTAAACCCGTGCCGCTTCCGACATCCTTTGTTGTAAAAAACGGATCGTAGATTTTGATTAAATTTTCCGGCTCGATTCCGCTTCCCGTGTCGGCGACTTCGACGACAATCGAATCGGCGTCGGCGATTTCTGTCGAAAGCGTAATTTGCCCGCCGCCAAATAGCATCGCGTCGCGCGCGTTGATTATTAAATTCGTGAAAACCTGCTGCAATTTTCCGGCGTTGCCGAACATCTTCGGCGGCGTTACAGCGTAATTTTTAACTACTTCAACCTGCGATTTGCGAAGCTGCGGTTCGAGCAATTGAAGCGTGTCATCCAGCAGTTTGTTAATGTCGATTTCCGTAAATTCCGCAGCGTTTCCGGTGCGCGAAAAATTCAGCAGATTGCCGACGATATTTGAAGCGCGGTCGGTTTGTTTTTGAACTTTTTGCAGCAGCGCGTGTTTCGGGTCAGATTCGGGAATCATTCCTAAAAGCATTTGCGTATAGGAGGAGACGCCGGTCAAAGGCGTGTTCACTTCGTGCGCGACGCCGGCGGCAAGAAGTCCGATGCTTGAAAGTTTTTCGTTTTGCTGCAAACTTTCTTCGAGCTTGACACGGGAAGTTACGTTTTCAAAGACGATAATCGCGCCTGTTTGATTGTTGGAAACCGAACGAAGCGGCGCGACGGCGACGTTCAGAACCAGAGACTTGCCTTGATTATTCGTGGTTAAAAGTTTGTAAGCATTGCGGATTTCCGTCAAATGCCAGCGCGATTTGCCAAGAATGTTTTCTAAATTCAGCGCAAAACCTTCGTCGAAAACTTCCTCGATATATTTGCCGACGATTTCCTTGCGGTTCAAGCCGAGCATTTCTTCAAACGGCGAATTGCAGCTTTTAATACAGCCATCTTCATTGACGGCAAGCAGCCCGACGTTGACCGATTCGACGATTGACTCGTTAAATTCCTTAAGCAGCGCCAGTTCTTCGGCGCGCGTTTCCTGCTCTTGATAAAGCAAGCTGTTTTCAATAGCAACCGCAACATAACCGGAGACCATCTGTAGAATTTCCAAATCCTCGCTCGATAAAAGCGAGCCGTCGCGCGCGCGTCCCAAACCGACGACGGCGACCATTTTTCCACGGACGACACAGGGCACGAAATAATGCAGTTCCTGACGATGTATGTTTTTTACGTTGATGCCAAATTTTTCGATTTTCCCTTCAATTTTTCCGACGATTCCTTTAACGTCGATTTTCTCTTGCGGCGCGTCTTCAGTAAATTCTTCATCGAACAAATCGAGTTCGTCGGCGCGAACAATGCCTTTAGCGGCGGATTTTTGTCGAATCATCCGGCGGAAATCGCTCGGAACGCGATAGCTCTCGCCGATACCGATTGACTTGGCAATTTTGTAATGTTCCGGCAGACTTTCGTCGGCAATAAAAACCGCGACTTTTTCAACGTCGAGAACTTCCTGCAAGCGACCGATAAGCGCGTTCAAAAGCGGTTCGAGCGCCGTCGTCGCCGAAAGCGTTCTGCCGAAATCGAGCAGTTCCATTCGCAAATCGTAGCGCTCGCCGTAAAAGAAACGGTCGGCGCGTTCCTGCAAAAATTTCTTCAGCGGCTCGCTCAGAAGAACGATTCCAGCCATAGCGACAATCGCAATCAAAGCGCGAAGCGAGATTTCCGTGTTCGTCAGATTTTTGCCGGTAACGAGAAAAACTAGTCCGAGCGCGACCGCGCCAATCATCATCGCAATCGTAACAGTCGTTAGCGCGTAAACCAGAGCGCGCCGGACGACAACGTCAACGTCCATCAAGCGATAACGCACGACCGAATGACCGAAACTGAGCGGAATCAAAGCAAGCGGTAAAGTCGTGATTGCCGCCGAAAAACTGTCGTCGGGTATATGAACGAAACGCTTGGCGATTTGAAAAAGAACAATCGGAAAAATCGCCGCAATCGTTCCCCACATTGCCCATTTCAAGCGTTGGCGAACGAGCGTTTGGCGGTTTTTCAAAAATCGCCATAACAAAACGAGCGCGCCGAGCGATGTCGCCGCCACGAATTGAATTAGATTTACCCGGTCAAAATTTACAAAAAGGTCGTAATTATCGACTGTCCGAGCCAGAAAAACGGTAATTGTCTCGCCGACGGGAAGAAGCGGAACTATCGTGAAAATGATATTGGCTAAGGAAATTATAATTGCCGGAATATAAAGGGCGTAGGTTTTCCAGCGCGAGCGGTCGAAAATCGCGCTTTGCACCGGATAACGCAGGCAGAAATGCAGAAAAAGCGGCGCGAAAAACGCAAATGCAATATTGTCTAAAATACCGACGGCAAGGTCGAAATCCTCACCCAAACCGATTTGTTTATAAACATGAAAGACGAACGCCGCCAAGCAGACAAGCGAAAAATGTAGGACGAATGGCGAATTTCCGCCTTGCTTAAAGAGAACGAAAACACCCACGCCGAGCCATACGATTCCAACCAGCATTAAAAAGATGATGGAAGGCGTCCAGCGCGGTAGCGTGTCGATATGTTTTAAGTCGGCGTAGTAAAAATTATTGGTAAAAGAATAAGAAGGTCTCTGGTAAAAGTATGTGAGGTTTCCGTCCGCACCCGCCGTTTCCAGATACATCTGAATATCGCTGGCTAAAACGTTTTCTTCTATTTTTTCGCCTTCAAGCCCGATTCCGATAAGACGGTCGCCGACGGCAATTCCGGCGCGCGAAGCGGCAAATCCGGGCAAAATTCGTTCGGCGTAAATGCCGTCCGGCTTCTGCACCCAGTCAACTCCGTCGGTCGGCGGCAGATTGTGTGTAGCGCGCTGCGAAAGGTTAAGCGCGCCGCCGACGACAAACAAAATCGTCGCCAGAAGCCAGATTAAACTCCAACTTGTCAGGACTTTACCTTTCATTCCGCTTGCGGGCAAACTTTACCGGCTTTTGAATAGGCAAAAGGCGTTCCAATATTTTTCTCTCCCCAATTCAACCGGAATGCTTTTGTTTATACGCCGCAGGAAACTTTTCGGTTTAATCAAACTGCCGATAAACAAGGCTTTTTATTCAATTTTTCGCTTTATATCCGAGATTTTGGACAAGAAAATATCAACCGTTGGAAAGGGCGGGCGCGTAAAATTTTCACGGTTAGTTGTTTTATTTGCAGCGATAAAATCGGTCTTTTTGAACGATAAAGATTATTTTGTCCAAAACCGGGTCGCTCAAAAACAGCGCAGCAAATTTATATCGTGTATTTTCCTTCCGCCAAATCCAAATCAAACAGGGCATAATTGCAGGTTAATTCTTCGCCCTTTTCAATGCCGCGGCAAGCGACGGTTAAATCCTGCTCTTCGCCGTTGTAAAAATCGAAACAATTCGGCTCGGCGGAATGATTTAAAAAGCGCGCGTCGTCGCCGCATAAAACGTATAAGCGGCTGTGCTTTTCACGGTAGCTGTATTTTCTGGCTTGCTCGCGCGAAGGTTCGGCAAGTTGCTCGATTTGCTCGTCGGTCAAGCGCATATCTATAAACGGATGAAAGCGCCAGATAACCGTGTCTTTAGAAATAAATTCATCGGCAAACAAACCGATTCCGTGAATGTGGCTGATGTCGAGCTTGGTTTTTACTAAAAGCATTTTCTTATGTGCGTTATAAAAATTCGAGTCGTGTTATAGATTAGGTAATTTCAATAAGATATTTAACACGGCGAAAAACTGCAAGCTGTTTTCTTTTATATATAATTAAAACTTCCTTAGAAAAATTCACTTTCTTAAATTATTATTCAAAATAATTTTATTTTGCTTATAATACATAGCTTAAAAAAAATATTATTTATGTTATTTACCTTACAAACGAAATAACTTACGGAGTGATAGCTTTAAATATATTTTTTAAGATTTTGTGAAAGAGCAATACTGAAGCGGTTTTCTAATTTCGCAAACTGCCGGCGTTAATTGCCGAAAATATGATTTTATGTCTCAAAGCGTGAAGGAAAAACAAATTAGCGCTGATGCGCCGATTGAGCAAGCAAAGCTCGACCCGCGAATTAAATATCCGTCTTATAAATCGTTTGACGAGTTTATCGATGTCGAACGCTTGGCGTCGCTCGACAGCTATATCACGCAGAAAATCAAGCGGCGTCTGCAGGCGCAGAAAGATTATAAATTTTATACAGGACCGTATAAATTAAACGATTCAAATCCAGACCGTCCCGGCTCACGGATGATTTATCTTGCTTATTCGGAGTTGCCCGACAGCTATTTCGATCTTGACCGCACGGAACTTTGGCATCGCAGCGAAGCGGCTAACGAGTTTTCGCTTTTGATGAATTTTATCGAAACGCTGCCGTTTAAGGCAACCGGTAGAATGATGATTATCTACGACGACGCCGCGCGCCCCGTTCCGGCGCACCGCGATCATATCGAAACCGAGCTTTGCCACGAATTTTTGTGGTTTCGGACGAATAAAAGAAAGCCGTTTTATATGCTCAATCACGAAACGGGCGAGAAAAAATATGTCGAATCTTACACAGCTTGGTTCGATTCGGTCAATCAGTTTCACGGCAGTGACCCGTATGAAGGCTTGTCGTTCAGCATTCGCGTCGACGGAAAATTTACCGACGAATTCAGAGCGCGTATACCGAAGCCCGAATATAACGCGGCGTCAACGCCTTCGTTTTGGGCGGCTGTTTCGAGGGAAAAATAAATCGGCGTTTTTAATTTACAAATATCAAGCGGGGAATTTATGAAAATTTATGTAAGCGGACTTTATAGCGGAACGAATCCGCAGCCGGGCGTCGGCATTACTCGCTCGGTGCGGCAGGCTTATCCAGATGCGACGCTCGTCGGAGTGGAATATTCAAATCGCTGTTCGGGCATACATTGGCAGGATTTTGACGACATCTGGCTGCAGAGACCTTGGGAAGAATTGAATTTGGCGGCGCACGCCGAAGCGGTCAAAAAAGTTTTAGACTCCGGCGGGTTTTGGATCTCCGGCATTGATTTGGAAATTATGTGGTTCGCGGAGGTTTTCCCGGACGGTCATCCGAATCTTTTGACGCCGCCGCTTTCGGCTTTGAAAAGAGTCGCTAAGCCGGAAATTTCGGCGCACGCCGGATTGCCGGTGAAAATTCCCGTCTTTGTTTCGACCGACCTTTCCGATTGGGATTTGCACGCTTTTTGCCGCTGGCACGATTGGAAAGTCTGGCTCAAAGGTCCGTATTACGATGCCGTCAGGACGAGAAGCTGGGCGGAATTTCGTGATATGCGCGCCAAACTTTCAAGCGCTTGGTCAACCGACAAACTTTTTCTGCAATCGCACGTTACCGGCTACGAAGAATCCGTTTGCTTCTGCGCGTATCGCGGCGAGCTTTTAAGCGGCGTGCTGATGCGCAAGCGCGATTTGACGGAAATGAGCAAGACTTGGGCGGGCGACGTTACGGAAATGCCGGAAGAGTTTGCTGCCCCTTTGCGAAAAATCGTCAAAGATTTGAATTGGACGGGCGGCGCGGAATTGGAGATGGTGCGCGACGCCGACGAGCGCTTATGGCTGCTTGAGATGAACCCGCGTTTTCCGGCTTGGATTCACGGCGGAACAATTGCCGGATACAATTTGCCCGGAAAATTAATTGAAGGCGCGAGCGGCGTTAAAGCTCAGGAAGTTATCGCTAGCGGCGAAGAATTTACGCGCGTCGTCCTAGAAGTTCCCGTCCGCGCCGATTATCCTTTGCCGCCTTTGCCCGAACCTTTCGCTGGCGGCGTCGGACATTCGCTCAAACATCCGTCGGGACTTTTGGGTTTTGCCAATCGTCTGCACGGAACAAATCCGAGCGTGCATAGCGAAAACGGCAAAACGTCTGAAAACGATTTGTCGAGCATACCGACATCGTTTTTCGAAGACATTAATAAAGTCGAGTTTGAGCAGGTCGAGACACCTTCGTTTTTATTTTTAGAAAAAACGGCGTCTGAACTTTTCGCGCGCGCCTCGCGTCTGGCAAAAAAATTAAGCACCGACGAAATTCAGGTAACGAATGCCTACAGTATGAAAACCAACCCGGACGCGCGGCTGGTGAAACTGGCGCGCGAAGCCGGATTTCTTGCCGAAGGCATCAGCCCACTCGAACTCAATAAAGCTCTCGAAGTCGGATTCCGACCCGAACAATTAATCTTAAACGGACCGGGAAAATGGTGGCACAAAGAAGTTTTGCCGACCGAAGCTCTGCACGCCGTTTTTTGCGATTCGGTCGCGGATTTGAAAAGAGTCGTCGGCGCGCTCGAAGCGGGAGAATTGAAAACGGAAATTGCCGGCGTCCGCTTGCGAACGCCGAATATTCCGTCGCGTTTCGGCATTCCGATTGACACGCCGGAAGTTTTCAAAACCTTGATTGAATCGGTTCAAACGCTGCCGCGCCAATGCGGTTTCGGCGTTCATTTTCATATGGCGAGCAGCAGCGTCGGCATCGGGCAATGGTGGCATTTGTTTGAATCAATTCTTCGCTGGTGTAGTTCAATCGAAGCATTGTCGGGGCGGACAATCGAGATTTTAGATGTCGGCGGCGGCTGGTTTCCAGACGATTGGCACGAAGACGCGGACACGCATTTTGCGTGCGCGGTCGAAAAAGTTCGGGAATATCTGCCGCACGTCCGGCAAATCATTTCCGAACCCGGAAAAGCTCTGGCGCAGCCTTCGATGGCGCTGGCGATGCGGATTCTGGAGATTCAGGATTTTCCCGGCATCGCAACAGATGTCGTCGTTGACGGCTCGATTGCAGAATTACCGATGTATTTTTTCTATCCGCACCGGATTCTCCATCAAAATGCGCAGACGGGCGCTTGGAAATCTTTGGGACGCGGACGAGCGCATCTTCTCGGCAGACTTTGTATGGAACACGACGTTGTTGCGTCGAACGTCGGTTTGCCTGACGATGCTAAACCCGGCGACCTACTCGTTTTTTGCGACGCAGGCGCTTACGACAGGAGTATGAGTTATGTCTTTGGACGCGGTTAAAAATACGATTAATTTCGACACTAATAATTTCGGTATAGCAACTGCCGCCGCTACGGCAATAGCGACAAATACTGTATTCGGCAAATGGCAGAATTTTCCGATTTCCAAAATCTCGCATCACGGACAGACATGCTGTGAGATGGCGCGCGAATGGTTATACGCGATGGATTTCTCGCAGATGAACGGCGGAAGTCTTTTAACCGGACCGCGCTGGATTCGCCAGAAATACAACTGGGGTCCGACGACGTGGCAGATACATTGGTGCGAAGTGGTTCGCCAAAAATCGCTCGACTGCGGAGCGCAGGCGGCGCTGGCGCACGAAGTTTTAACAGTGCGCGGCGTTAAAAGCTATCAAGTTCAGCTCGTTCAGGAATTTTCAAAAGAAGCGACACAGCAATGGTCTGAGCGTTGGAACGGCGAGGAAACGTCTGTTTTCTGGATCAACGACGATTTGATTTATCACGAAGGCTGCGCCGTTGAAATGGGCGAAGGCAACGAAATAAAACTCTGGGACGCGAGCGCTGCTTGGTGGATAAATCCGAGACAATTCGGCGGCTACGGCGGTCTGCGTGCCGTTCGTATATTCACAAACGCGAATGACGCCGATGAATTCAAATGGGGCGAACACACAATCTTTGCAAACGAATGGCAGAGAATTTAAGCACGAAGAATTTTCTTAGTGTTCCAAGTTTGTGGTGCTGATAAACAAGACAAAGTAATTCTACATTTTACATTCTACATTTTTAATTTTCTTGCAAATTAATAAAACTAAAATTATCTGCAAGAGAATGTAAAATTTAGAATGTATAATGCAAAATTGTTTCCAATTTGTTTGTCGGCAACACAAATTTGAGATGATGCGAAAATTCTCAAAATTCACTCGTTGAGCGCGGCGTATTTGAAAAGGCGAAATCGATATTGCTGTTGATTACGAATATTTTTGGCAATCGCGCCGTGCAAAGATTCGTCCCATTTTGCATACTGGTCGATAAAACGGTCGGATGCGGCTTTGCTACCTTCGTATTGAACCTCAAAAACTTTCGCCAGTAGCTTTTCGACTGTATCGTGGTATTTGTCGTAATCGATTGAAAGCCGCTCGGTTTTTCGGTCAAAACTAACCAAGCCGTTTTCCATAAAGAAATTCCACTGCATAAGTTGCATCGTTTGATACGGTTGACTGCGGCGCGGTTGTGTCGTTTGCAGAACGCGCCGAACGCCGCTCGCGTAAACGGCGCGAAGCTGGTCTTTCGTGTAATAGCCTTGTTTTTGCAGGGTTTCGGCAACATAAAGTGAAACCAAATCGGCTTTCATTTCTTCCATCGTATTGGAATTTTCTTCCAGCGCTGTGTCCAAGTCTTGATTATTTTTCGTTCTGTCAACGCCAAGATAATGCCCGACTTCGTGCCAGAGCGTGTAATAGAAATCGCCGTCCGGCGTTAAATCGTCAGTAAACGCGGGCGCGACCGCCGCTTGCCATGCCTTTTTGCTCGCGCCGAAAAGCTCCGCATTTTGCAAAATGTTGGCGCGAATCATAATCGTTCGACCATAACGCCGGGCGTATAACGCTTCATTCGGCAAAATGGTCGCTGTATTTCCGCCGCGCGCTTGCCCGAAATCCGAAACGACATCGTAGATACCGACTGAAATATCTTCTTTGACTTTTTTGTGATTATTGTAAGGCAGAGAATTTTCAAGATTTTGCAAGCCTTTTAGAGCTTTGCTCAAATTTGAAGTTTCCGGCTGGCGCGTGTCCAAAACGTTGAACGAAAAGAAAGTTTTCACGCCGTAAAAAACGTCGTCGTAAGTTTCATACGAACCGATTTGCCCGTTCAGATTCTTAAAATGCGCCGTTACCCAAGCCGCGTCGCCCGATTCGTAATCGTCGGACAATAAATCGCGGCTGCGGTTTCTCAAATATCCGGCAAATTCTTCGTCCGTTTTTTGAACGATGTCGGCGGCTTCATTTAAAAGCGCGTGAGCGCGAACAAGCTGGTCGGCGTATGCAATCGAATAAGGCACGGCATAAAACGCTTTTGCGTTTGGGTTCTTCAGAGAATTTTGCAAATCGTTTTTCAAATTCGGATGCAGCGTGTCCAAAACCGGATACTTCCAGAGTTTGTTCAAATCGCGCTGTAAATTAGCAACGGTTAAACGGCGCACAAGCGTCCGCGACGCTAAAATCGAATCACGCTTGTCAGGGTTGGCAGCAAGATATACGTCAATTTCCGCTTTGGTCGAATCTGCCGGATACATTCCGCCAGCGGCAGACGGTTCGGCAATTGGCAGAAACGGTTCGCGTTTGTAATCGAGCGTCGAGGCAATAGGACCTTGGTTAATACGAAAAAGCGTCAGCAGATTCCGGGTTGCGGCGGAAGAATTCGTCCGTTGGTCAAGCTGTTCGAGCGTGCGTCTGGCGTCTGCCGCTTCTGGGTTTCGCTGGATTTCATATAAGTTTTGAAAAATCTTGCCGACTTCGTTTAGTTTTTCGACCGCGCGCCGTTCTGCGTCGCTTAAATTCGACAAACTCGGCGCAAGCCGAATCGTTTGCGTTTTGTCGATAATCGGCTGGCTTTTTTCGAGCGACCAGTAGCCGTCGGGCAAATTGCCGAAAACGGTTTTACGAATCGGCGTCTGTGCCGGTGCGTAAGCGGCGAATGTCGCAAGCAATAATACGAGCGTCAAAATTTGTTTCATAATTCTTATTTTTCCAAACTGCGTTCCCTTCGGCAAGGCATAATCAATTAAATAAAAAAGGCAAAGTAATTTCTACCTTGCCTTTATAGTTTTATTCAGCGCTTGCTTTTTTCGATTTCGGTTTCTTTTCAGCCGTTTTTTTCGCTGCTACGCCTGCGGCTTTCGGCGGCTTGGATTTTGTTGCCGTTTTTGTTTCAGCTTTTTGCGCCGACGGATTCAGCATTGCCGTCCAACTGTATTCCGGCTCTTCAAAACCTTCTTCCAATTTTTTGAAAATAAAATCGGTCATCGCACTGACAATCCAATTGTGATTGTATTCGCCGACCGACGCCAGTTCGGCATCCGGCGCAGGATTCATAAAATCAATCGCATACGGAATGCCGTCTTTAATGGCAAACTCAACCGTATTCAAATTGTAGCCGAGCGCTTTGCAAATCGTGATTACGTCTCGTTCGACGCGCGCGTGGAGTTCCGGCGACAGATAATCGTCAACATTGACATACTGCATTCCCGACAAATAAGGTTTCGTCGGGTCATACGGCATAATCAAAACTTTCTCTTGCCCGACGCAATAACAGCGCACGAATTGGTCAAATTCGATGCCTTCCTGAAGGGTCATACAAAGCTGTCCCGATTGGTTGTATTCGTGCCAAAGCTCTTCGAGCGACCAGATTTTCGAGACGTTTTTCCAGCCGCCGCCGTCGTGCGGTTTTAGAAAGGCGGGGAATCCAACGTAATCAATAATGCCTTCCCAATCAATCGGAAATTCGAGATTTCTCAAAGATTCGCTTGTGATGTCTTTGATGTAATCCTGCTGCGGCAGAAGAACGGTTTTCGGAATCGCCACGCCGATTTTCGCCGCCAGAGAAAAATTAAAAAACTTGTCATCCGCCGACCACCAGAACGGATTGTTGATAATGAAAGTTCCCTCCAAAGCCATCCGCTTCAAAGTCGCGCGGTAATAGGGAACTTCGTGCGAGATACGGTCAATAACAACGTCGTATTTCTTCGGCTCATCCAGCCGAATACCGCCGACCTCAACCATTTCTGCGACGACTTCGCCGCGCCCGCGCTCGTTAATGCTTCTAATAATAGATTCGGGAAACGTCTGCTCGCGCCCGGTTAAAATTCCAACTCTTTTCATAACTTTATTAAATTCCTTTTCTAAATATTTGTTTAAGATAACTCTGATATAAATTTCCGGTGTGTCCGAAAACAGATAGTTTAATTTAGAAATATTAAAAGTTCAAAGTGATGAGAAACTGGCAGTTTGCTCTCAGGTAAATAACTTGTTAAATGCAGCTTCATTTCAGACTCCCCTTTCGCACGCCATAAATTTGAGTTTATTAAGGCACACATAAAAGCAGATAAGGAGTTTTGCTGAAAAAACTCGGCTCGTCATTTCTGTTTGCGCTTACCTCGTAACCGCCAGCCGCTTTGACATACTTTCCGTTACGAAAGGCGTAAGTCGTAACAAAAGAGTCCGATGAACTTAAATGAGAAGCAGCGGTCAAAGCCGCCCAACCATTGACACGGCATCGCAAAAAAATATGTTCCGCGAAAATAACGCCAAGAAAACGTGTAGGTTTCAGTGCAAACACGCCCCAGAAAACATTATCTCCGATGCCTGTGTCTTTCAACCAAACGAAATATTCTTTCTGACCGTCACCGTTGAGGTCGTAAGCCACTGCATATTTCCCGTCCGTTTCTGGGCGCGAAAATTGGTCTTTAAGTTCCTGCATCGCACGTTTGATTTCGCCGCGCAATTGTTTTTTCGGGAAGTTATTTGTTGCACACTGTGAATTAAAAGCGGCGACAACTTTTGCTTGTGTATCTCGCACGTTCCGGTTTTGTGCGCTTGCAAATGCAAAAACGCCGAATGCAAAAAGCAAAGCAGTTGAAAAAACAAAAACCTTAAAGCTGAATTGTTTCATTAGACAATCGTTTTTGAAAACCAATAAGCTCCAAACTTTAGATTCTAAGTCCATCTCTTTTCCTTTTGAAACTTTTTCACGACCATATCGCGCCGCATCTTCGGCAAATGGTCGATAAAAAGTTTGCCGTCGCAATGGTCGGTTTCGTGTTGAAAACAGCGCGCCGCATAGCCCGTCGCCTCGCGCTCGAACCATTCGCCTTTTGCGTCTTGCGCGCGTAGCGTCGCACGTTCGGCGCGCACGACAACCGCCGGAACTTTACCGACTGAAAGACAACCTTCAGGACTGCTTTGCTCGCCTTCTTTTTTTATAATTTCAGGATTTGCCGCGACGAG
The DNA here is from genome assembly GCA_030948995.1 of Acidobacteriota bacterium. Taxonomy (GTDB): domain Bacteria; phylum Acidobacteriota; class Blastocatellia; order Pyrinomonadales; family Pyrinomonadaceae. Next base: position 29,791 of record JALYZF010000135.1, on the reverse strand, counting down.
TTTGACGCCTTCGCAGTCCATCACGAAAAGCCGCAAAGACAAACCGATTTGCGGCGCTGCAAGCCCGACGCCTTCCGCCTCATACATCGTCTCGAACATTTCGGCGCACAACTTTTCCAACTTCTCGCCGAATTCGGTAACTGCTTCGCCGCGCGCGGCTAAAACGCTTGCCGGATATTCCGTAACTTCTCTCGCCACCATAAATTATTTTTCCGTTACGACGTTTATATCGTTTTGGCGCGGCGTTCGCTTCCAGCCCGGTTTCGTGTTAAATGCCTTGTCTTCGCGGTTCTGACAGTTCCAGCAAACGTGGTGAATTTCGTTTGTCGGCGCTACAAAAGTAACGTAGTTATCAACAATCGTGTCGCATTCGTCGCATTTCACTTCCGGCTTCGGGTGAGCGTTATTGGCAATCGTTTCGTCCATATTATTTTTCCTCTCGAACAAGCGCTTGTTCTCTAAATAAAGTTTCGTATTTGGTCAATACAGTGTAATTTACTTTAACAAAGTTCTACAAAGCGGGATGTTTTTTGATGGTCACTGATTGTAAGAAATTTTGAGCCGCGCGTTAAAGATAATGTCGCCGCCTTTGCGGCGGATATTTTCAATACAAACGGTAAACTTTATATTTGCCGCTCGTAAAAACCGCCGAAAAAGGATATTCGCTTTCGCTGACCAGATATTGGGCTTGGTAGCGGGCGGCGATTTCGTTGATTTGCTCTGTTGTCAGCGAGTCGTAAAAGGCGGATATTTCTTCGTTTTCGCGTCTGCCTTTCTCCGGCGGAGATTCTCCGGTTAAAATTTCCAGACGCTTGCGCCAATCGCTCAAAGCGGAAAAGGGCGGGTAACCGTCGTGAAGAATTTCAGCGCGGCGCGCCAGATACCAAAAATCTTTACGCCAAGGCGGTGCGATAACCGTCGTGCCGTTCGGCGTATTTTCGTGCAGCCAAATAAAAGTTTTTGCGGCATCGTCCGGCGAAGTTGTCCACGTCTTGTAATTTTCCGCCAACTGGTCAAACGCCGTCGACAACGGATTCTGCAACAACAATAGACACAAAAATCCGACTAGCGCAATTGCTTTGAGCGGCGGCGCGAACATTTTCTGCTCCCACGCTTTAGCAAGCGTAAAGAAGAAAAACAGCAGTACAAAAACGGGAAACAGGCGCATCGGCATATATTGCAGCAATTGATACTGCTCGAAGGCGCGCAGAAAAATTCCGGCGGTAAAAAACAAACAGAGAACCGATAGAAACCCCGTCAGAAATTTACGCTCTTTTGTCGCCGCGCCGTTGCGGTAAAACAACAGGCAAAAAGCCAATTGAAGATAAAGCAAAACAATACTGCTTTTCGACCACGAAAAAGGATTAAAATGAGTCGGCAGACGGACGAGCGCGATAAATTTCCAATCTTCAAAAGATGCTGGTTGTGCGGTTTCCGTCAGCAACGGCAATAGTCCCGGAAGCGCGAAAAGAGCGGTTATAATTCCGATTTTAAACAATTCTGGAATACTCCGGCGACAAATCAGCAAAGCCGCGCCCGCCGCCAAAATTCCCCACATACCAACCGCCGGATGAAAGCTGAAACTCAAGCCCAAAAGAATCGCTGGATAAATTAACTTTTCGCGGCAAAATCCGTCGAGCGCAAAAAGCAGACAAATGTATGCGACGCACTTTGCTTCAAATGTGCCGATAATCCATTCGCTGCCGATAATCGCTTGCCCGCTACAGAGCCACAAAAAAATCGAAGCCGTTATCGTCCAGAGCGGAATTTCCCAGTATTTTCCAAGACGTATCAGCGCGAAAAGCAGAATCGTCCAGCAGATAACTCTTCCGCTCCAACTGATAAATTCGATTGAGAAAACAAATGTCAGAAGCCCGAAAAGATGATTGAAAACCCAATGTTCGTTAGCAGGCGCGGAAAACGTCGCGTCGTTTAGCAGAAAATTTGCGTCGTATGTTTTTACAAGGCGCAGCAGATAAGCGTATTCATTATCGAAAGGAGGTTTTTTGCCGACCAGTAAAAGCGCCGTGCCGAACAGCACGGCAAAGTTCAGCCAGAAATTGTCGCGGAGTTTAATCAAGTCGGTTGATTTAATCATTGCCTTTTAATTTGCGGTTTCGGCTTTTCCTTCAGCTATTGCGATTCGATTAACCGCCCGACTTTTTTGCGCGTTCGCCAGTAAACGTCTTCCATAAAAATATGCGCGAATTCGCCGTTGCGCCCGATGCTCAGAAGATTTTCGATGCCCGTCGATTGTTCAAAATCCTTCCGCGCCGTTTCATATTCGTTGAGAAAAACCGGATATGCAATCGGTGTTTTTAAAACCTTCGCGCCCAAAAATTTCGCGCGCGCGTCTGGAATAATGCGCGTCAAATTTTTTAGACAAAGCTCGGTCAGCTTTTCTTCGTCCATTTCCCAGAATTCGTCGTCTTTTTCGCAGCCGATGTCAACGGTAATAATCGTCTTGCCCGCAGGCGCAAGCCAAGGCATCGAAAGCGTCGCTTCTGTTAAGCGGAAAAACGGAAAATCGTTTTCGGGAAACCACAAAACCGTGTCGGGCAGAAGCCCGCGCCCGTCAAATTTCATATTGACGAAAATCATCGGGCGATAGCGGAATTTTGAAAATTTTTCTAATGCGTCCGAGCCGCGCACGAGCTTTGCCAGAATATTCGCGGGCGCGGTGCTGATGACGGCTGAAACTTCTTGCGTTTCACCTCTTGATTTGACGGCGACAACCCGTTCGCCTTCGACAATAATTTCTTCGACAGGACTTTCGAGCCGAATTTTATCTTCAAATCCGGCGGCGAGTTTTTCGCACAACGTCGAAACGCCCTCTTTCGGGTAAACGTGGTAAACGCTCGCTTTTTCAGGCATCTCGCGGTTGTAGCCGACGGCGACGGCGCGACCCGTCAGCTTGCTCGCCGCTTTCAAATAAAGAGTTTTAGTAATACTTCCCGGCAGGCTTTCGCCGACTGCGGGCGATAAATTTTCCGACCTCGCGCCCGACCACGCTTCGATGAGCGGCAGCGCGACTTCATCAGCCAGCGCCGCGCCATAGCTTTTACGAAACCATTCAGCGGCAGAGGCGGGCGCGTGTCCGTTTCCAGACAATTTGCTTTTGATGCCGCTCAAAGTCATTCGCGGAATTTTCACAAGTCCAAACGGATAACTGTAAATTTTCCCGCCTAAATAAACCATTTCGCCGTAATGTTTGACTGTCAAACATTCGTCACCGACGCCGATTGCTTCCGCCAGCCGATTGGTAATAAAATGCGCGCCGAAATCATAAGAAAAACCTTCCGCGTCCTTAAAGCTCGCGGCTAAACCGGCGATTTTTTTTCCCGCTTCGTATAAAACAAAAGGCACATTTCGGCTGTGCAAAAAATTCGCGGCGGTCAAGCCTGCGAGTCCCGCGCCGACGATTGCGATTGGTTTTTCGCTTTTCATAATTTTATAAAAGTTTAATTAAGCGATATTCGAGGAAATGCGCGCCTAATTTTCTTCCGGCTTTTGTAGAATCGCCCGCAGCAGCGCGCCTTTCCCTAGTTTTTGCAGCACAATGTCGAGCGACGTAAACAGCGAGAGCGAAACGGTCGATTTTAAGGTGAATCGATTTATCAAAAACTGTGGCGCCTCTTTGTCAATCAGCCAGTTGTGAATCGAATAAACCCAGTTGACGGGCGAAACCTGCGTTGTTAAATCGGCGATTTGAAAACCGGCTTTCTTCGACAGCTTTCTCAAAGATTTTTGATTGAACAAATTCCAGTGTCGCGGAAAATGATAACCGCCCCAGTAACTTTTTTTGAACAAACCGAAATCAAACGAGTCGGTGTTGTCGGTGACAATTACCAAGCGTCCGTTCGGCTTTAAAGTTTTTTTCAGCGCCGCTAAAACCGCGTCGGGTTTGTCGAGATGTTCAATCGTCTGAATCATAAACGCCAAATCATAAGCATTTTCGGGCAAATCTAGTGTTTCAATATTTCCGACGCGAACTTTTAAACCTAATTTCTCCGCCGTATCAGCGGCGCGTTTGTCCAAATCGACGCCTTCCGGCTGCCACGATTTTTTTCCGTATTGTTTTAGCAGATTCAAATGAAATCCGTCGCCGCAACCGACATCCAAAATGCGTGCGTCGTCGGGCAATCCGGCACACCAGCTTAAAAGTCTTTTCGCTTCGAGCCGAGCGCGGATTTTGTAAACGACGCCGAAATCTTTTTCGGAAAAATCGAAGGCGTGATAATGGGGTGGATAAATCGTTTCAAATTCGGAAACGTCGGGGCGCGGATTTAGATAAACCAGCCCGCACGATACACACTGCACCGCAGCGAAAAAATCTTCGCTCGTGCGGTATTCAAAATCTTTGCCCGCGCCAACCGGATTTGCGCCGTTAGTGTCGCAAACGCAGCATTCGGTCTGAAACATTTTAAGCCGCTTGCGGTTCATAATTAGACGATTTTACCTTTTCGGTCTGAACGCTTGCAGCGTGCTGGCGAACATTTTTGAGTGTGTAATGCGCGGAAAATTGTGCCAGAAAATCGCTAAGAAGCTCCATTTTTTTGCTTGCCGCCAGATTCATCGCCGGAAAAAATTTAAGTTCCGAAGCGTCCGTTCCGTCCAGAAAATCGAGCGGGTGCAGCAGCAGAGACGGCGCAAGACGATTTAGAACGCAGAAATTTAAGGCAATCTTAAAATATGTTTTTGCGGCGAATTCGGAAAAAGTCGCCAGATATAAAAGATACGAAAAATGAATCGGCGTTTTGAAAAGCGGCAAAGTCGTTACCGGAATTTCAGTCAAAGTTTTCGCGCCGATTTGCCATTTGTAAGGCTTCAAAGATTGAAAACCGTCGGAAAAATTGCCGAACAGTTTTTTGCGTTTTTCGCGTTCTTCCACAGACATTTCCGGCGATTTGAAAAAATAATAAGCGCGGGCAATCGGCGCGATATACGTCGGCAAAGTCGAGCAGTCGTATTCGTAATTTCTTTCCGCCAAAACTTCCAAAACCGTCGGGCTAAGAGAATATCCGGGACCGCGAAAACCGACGGTTTTTTGCCCCGTAACTTTTTCAAGCGCGTTTTCCGTCTTTTCAAATTCTTCCGTCAATTGCTGTTTTGAATAAAGATGCAGCCACGGTTCGTGATTAAAACTGTGATTTCCGATTTCGTGTTTCGCCTCTGAGATTTGCCGAATCGCGTCCGAATTTTCCGCGCGCGTCGCGTCCTGTCCGACGATGAAATAAGTAACGTTCAAATTTCGTGTCCGCAAAAACTCCAGCGAGCGAGGCACGATTACGTCAAGATACGACGGAAAACTTTCCCAGCCCGCGTCGCCGTGCGTTTTCATATACGACCATTTATTGTCGAGGTCTAAAGACAGGCTTGCAATCGGTTTCATAAGATTTTTGCCGCGGATTAACGCGGATGACGCAGATAAGAAAAAACAGAAAATTTAATCCTTATTGATTTGATCCGCGGCTAAATATTCTTCAAAAAATCTTTCTGCCAGTTGAATAGTTTCATTAACGTTCAAAGTTCCGTTTGTAATCTGCGCCGAATTGACTATAAAGACGTTTTCGAGCGATGTTTTCATCGTCGGCAGATTCGACGAATAATTCAAGGTCGGAACGGGAAAAACTTGCCGGACGCGCGAAATCTTAAATGCCAAAACATCTGCTCTCGAAAAATTAGGATACATTTTTTCTAGCGCAGACAAAAACGTTTCTTCAATTTCAGCGTCGGTTTTTTCAAACAATTCGTCGTCCGGCGCGACGTATTTCGGCAGGTAAACGAGCGCGTTTCCGCCAAATTCTTTTTTATCAACAAGCGCCGACATTTCGATAATTCCGGTAAACGGCGTTTCGTCCGTAATGTTAGTTACATAAAAGTTTGAAAGCGATTTTTTCATTAAAACCGAAGCGCAAACGATTCCTTGATACTTTACGCCGTTTAATTTTTGTTTCTCGTTTTCCGTCAATTGCGGGCAGATTTTCGCGGCGACGTTTGAAGGACAAGTTAAAATCACTTGGTCGAAACGCTCTTCAGTCCTTGGCTTTTGGTCTTCGATAATTTCGTTTGCAACCGCAACCGTTTCGCTTCCTATTTTCAATCTGTGTTTGTCCGCATTTACCTTTGGATAAATTTCTGTTTTTAATTCTCTGCGTCTTTGCGTCTCCGCGTTGAATATTTCAATTTTGCCGTCGCTTGATTTTTCAATCTTTTCAGCTCGCGTATTCAAGCGAATCTCAACTCCTTTCTCACGTAAATGCTCGCCGAATCTTTCCAGCACGCGCGCGTATCCGCCGCGCACGTAGCCGAACATTTCTTTTTTTAATCCCGAATTTCGCGCTGCATAAAGCCTCTGAATCGTCGCCCAGATAAACGCAGCGGAGGTTTCTTTATACGCTTCGCCCAATTTGGCTTTCAGAAGCGGCTTCCACATTTTTTCAAACGTCTTTTTGCCCGAAAGTTTCGTGAGCCAATCTTCGACCGAAATTTTTTCCAACGCTTTCCAATCCTTAACGCGCGAAGCATAAAAAATTGTTCCGCCCAAACGAAATTTAGAAATCAAATCGAGCGGCGGAAAGCGCAAAAACTCCAAACTGTTCGACATCGAAACGAGCTTGCCGTCGGTGTAGAATCCGGTGCGCGTTTCAACCCATTCAAACTCGTCGCCCAAACCGATTTCTTCGACAATCTTGCGCGTAAACGAATCCGAAAGAAGCGTAACGTGATAATGCTTGTCCCAAACGACATCGCCGATTTGCCACGCGCTCGCCAGCCCGCCGATTTCCGGCGCGGATTCGTAAACGGTAACTTTCGCGCCCGCCTCGCTCAGACGCAAAGCGAGCGTCAAACCGAGAAACCCAGAACCGACGATAGCGATATTTTTAGACATCTGTTTTATGATAGACGCTTTTTGGCGATTATTCTTTCAATGAGTCTGACTAGCCCGAAGATAGCAAGTAAATTCGTAGATATACCAATTAAATATGCGATGTAAGATAAACCTATCATCATTAAAATAATTGTTATCACAGAGCCAAAAGGCGCAGTTATATATGGAAAAAAGTCTATTGATAAATATAAAGAAACATTGAAAAGATGATAACTGAAAGCCAACAAGAGAAATGTTATGAATGCCAATACAAAAGTTGACTGCTTAACATTTTTCTTAACTAAATAATAAATCCCAAGACCGCTAAAAACTGGACAAGCGAAAAGACCGAATAAACACAGAAAAAATATCCAAGACGGAATTCCTAAATCGTGAAAAAATAGAAACATTTATTATTTCTCGCTCACTTTAAGTTTTTTAATCTCATATTCCAAACTGCAAACGCATTCAAGTTCTTTTTGTTCCAAACTTTTGCTCAACTTAATTTGAGATTTCTATTCTGAATTTTTCTTTCGATTATTTCAGTTACATTTGCAACCGCTAAAGCATTGAGAAACGCCTCATACAAATAAACGTGCGGCGTAACCGGATGATACGCCGCATTGAGGTCGCCCAAAATAGCGTCTCTAATTAAATAAAAACCAAGATCTCCGTGCAGAAAGCCTAAAACCATTCCGAATGGAAGCGTGAAAAGCATCAGGATTGTTTCAACGATTAAGTTTCCCGTAAACCAACTGATTAGCCAGAGAATTATTGCGCCGACGAATACTCCGCCCGCATAAAAGGTTGCCCGCCGCGATTTTCCGGCGACGAGAATGTATATGCCGCGCAAGACGATGACAAAGAGCGGCAGAACGATAAAAAATAAAGCAACCAACGCCGCCCACCAAGGAAAACCGATGTCGTGAAAGAAAAGAAACATACTATTATTTCTCGCTTACATTCAATTCTTTTATTTTATATTCTAAATCGCAAGCCGAACATTTCGCTTCAATTTCTTCCGCGTCTTCCGCCGAAAACTTATGAAAAAGCTGCCCGCATTTGCAGACCGCGCCGATTGAACGCGCCGGGCTTCCCAGAACGAGATGAAAATCGGGAACGCTCTTTGTAACGACCGAACCCATTCCGACCATTGCCCAGCGTCCGATTTCCAAATCGTTGCCGATGATGCAGCCCGCGCCGATGGTCGCGCCTTCACGCACTAAAGTCGGCAAAGTGTGTTCGTCAGGCTCGCTCGGTCGAAGCGTTTTCAAATCGGGAAACGTAGCGCGCGGGAAACGGTCGTTCGTGAAAGTCGTCGAAGCGGAAATCATCACGCCGTCTTCGATTGTCACCGCCGCGCAGATATAAACCATCGCGTTAATTTTCACGCGGTTGCCGATTTTTACGTCATAAGCGATATAACTCTTTTCGCCGACGATACATTCTTCGCCGATCTCCGCGCCGTGTCGGATATGCACATTATCCCAAATGCTTGTGCCTTCGCCGATTTTTACGTCCGTTTCGATGATTGCCGTCGGGTGGATTTTAATCATAGATCTTTGCCACGAACAGACACGAAGGGACACGAAAAGAAAAGAAAATTTAACCACAGATTTTCACAAATAGACACAGATAGAAAACAGATAAATTTAATTTGGTTTTATCTTTATAAAATCTGTGTTCAGCTGTGAAAATCTGTGGTTTCAAAATCTTTTCGTGGATTTTCGTGTTTGTTCGTGGCTAATTCTTCGCCGTTTCCGATTTCTCGACAACTTTCTGCCAGAGATTTTGATTCAAGGATTTATACGCTGCTTCGATGACTTCGACGGACGCGAGCGCGTCTTCGGGTTTGGTTAAAAGTTCCTCGCCTTCCACAATCGCGTTGCGGAAATTTTCGAGTTTTGAGCGGAAAGCCTGAACTTTATCGTAACCTTTGCCGAACGTAATCCAGTCGGGCGAGGAATTGAGTTTGTATTTCGACTCGCGCCAGCCAATGTGCAAAGTTCCGTTTGTCCCGTAAATGCTTATAAAGTTCGGCAATTCTTTATTGATTCCCCAAGTTAAATCAACGCTCGCCGCGACGCCGTTTTTGGTTTTGGCGAGAAGTTTGACGTTTTCGTCAACACTCAAATTTTGCGTGCCGCTTGTTTCAAGCGCCAGAACTTCATCAATCGCGCCTAAAAAATAACGGATAATATCAACCGAATGCGTGCCGTTGTCCATCAGAACGCCGCCGCCGGAAATTTCTTTTTGCGAATTCCAGCGTTTCGACATATCGACTTTTGCGGTAAAAGCATTTTCAAATTGCACAATGTTGCCGAGAACGCCTGAAGCAATAATCGCTTTGGCTTTGACGACATCCGCGCAGTAACGAAACTTAGTCGCCATCGTAAATTTTACGTTTGATTGCTCGCTGCATTCAATCATTGCCCGCGCTTCCGCAATTGAAAGACAAAGCGGTTTTTCGCACAAAACATTCACGCCTTTTTGCATAAAATACATCGCAATTTCAGGATGCGAATCCGGCGGCGTGGAAATTATTACCGCGTCAATCGTTTGATTCTCGGCGAGAGTTTTGTAATCAGCATAAGCCTTGGCGCTGAAAGGTTCGGCAAAAGCCTTCGCCGAATCTTGATTTATGTCCGCGACAGCGACGAGCCGGCAACAGTCGCTCGATTGAAACGCCTGCGCGTAAGTTTGGGCGATTCCGCCCGTTCCGATGAGTGCAAATTTTAATTTTTTCATAAATTTATTTTGCCGCGGATTAACGCGGATGACGCCGATTAAATCAAGAGAGATTGAATCGGTAAATAAAATATCCTGTTTTATTTTATCTGCGTCATCCGCGTTAATCCGCGGCTAATTTCTATTTGATTTTCACTTTCTCGACGGCTTCGCGGATTGACGAAGCCAGAAATTCGACGTGCTTTTCCTCGTAGCGTTCGTTTATCGGCAAAACGAGAACGTCGTGCAAGCCTTTCAATGTGCCTTGAAACTTCTCGTCCGAATAATCAATTGCTTCTGGGCGCGCCAGATTAAATGGATAATGCGAATCGCCGAACGTATTCTGCTCGGTGAAAACGCGGCATTTGTAAGCCGGTTTGACGACATAACGCGGCGCGGACGCGACATCGTAAGTTTTCAAGGCTTTTGCCAGACCAACCGCACCATCTTCAATTTTCCTATCGTCAACGCGCAGACAATACTTCCAATAAGTCATTGTCGAGCCTTCCGCCGGTTTATAACTTTCAATTCCGTCAACGTCGGCAAGTTTTTCATCAAGAAGTTTCGCCATTTTTTGACGCTGCTCGACCGAAAAATCTAATTTCTTTAATTGTTCGACAGCCAAAGCCGCCTGCAATTCGGTCATTCGGTAATTCAAAGCGATAAAATAATGGTCTGGATTCGCGTCGCCGTAGCCCCACGCTTTGTTAATGCAAAGATACAGGCGGCGTGCTAATTCGTCATCGTTTGTAACAACGATTCCACCTTCGCCCGTTGTCATCTGTTTGCCCTGCTGAAATGAAAACGCGCCGATTTTACCGATTGTTCCGGCGTATTTGCCGTCAACTTCGGCTAAGAATGATTGCGCCGTATCTTCGATTACGGGAATTCCGCGCGCGTCGGCGAGTTCCATAATCGCTTTCATTTCGCACGGATTTCCGAAAAGATGCGTAACGATAATCGCTTTTGTTTTGTCTGACAAAACTCTTTCAATCGTTTCCGCCGTAACGTTCAAAGTTTTCGGGTCAACGTCTGCGAAAACCGGAATCGCGCCTTGAAAAACGATTGGCGTCAGCGCGCCCATATCGGTTATCGAGGTTGTAACGATTTCATCGCCCGGATTAGGGTTTATCGCTGCAATCGCAACGTGAACCGCCGCCGAACCGGAGTTGCAGGCGTATGCGTATTTGACGCCCAAGCGTTTGGCAAAATTTTCTTCGAGCATTTTACCGAATTTGCCTTTGGTCGTAATTAAAACGCCGCTGTTTAAAACTTCCGTGATGGCGGCAATTTCTTCCGCGCCGAATGTTCTGCCCGAAGCATCTTGGTCGGACGGCAGTTTTATATTTTCTATTTGTGCCATTGATGTCATAATTTTTAATAATTAAAAGAATTAGCCGTGAATTTGCGCCGACGGGGACGCAGATTGTAATTAAGAGAGATTAAATCGATAAATTAAATCTTCTGTTTTATTTCTTATCCGCGTTACCTGCGTTTATTCGCGGCTAATTTTCCTTCTTTTGAAATAACTTCAAGATTTTCCTCTTTAAGAGAAGTTTCAATTTTAAGAGAAGTTTCAATCGCGCCGGATTTCCCGAATAATCGTTCTTTTGAAAGACGCGAAAGCAGTTTCAGATGTCCGAAAATTGTCCGCGCCGTTTTCATTTTTGAAAATCCGAACAATCGAACTTCCAGAACAGCCGGATATTCGATAATGCGTCCGCCGCGCAAAGCAAGTTTTCCGAGCATTTCCGCTACGCCCAAAAATCCTTTTTCCTCAATCGGCAAATCAACCACCGACGAGCGTCGGTAAACGCGAAAACAACTCGTATAAGTCGAAAGTTTCGTCCGCAACGCGCGGCGATAAAGAAACGACGCGCCTTTCGACAGAAACAAACGCCAATCAGGAACATTCCGCACGCCGCCCTGCGCGTGATAAGGCGAAGCCGTTACCATATCGACATCCGCGCCGAGAAGCGGAATCATTTTTTTTAGCTCGTGCGGGTCGTATGTGCAGTCGCAATCCATCGAACAGACGATTTCTGTCTGCGCCGCTTCGAGTCCGGTCATAATCCCGGCGGCGACGCCTTGATTTTTTTTGTGGCGGACAATTCGGACATTTTCGTTTTTGCCGAAAAGTTCTTCTAATTTATTGAAAGTTTCGTCGCGGCTCGCGTCGTCGACAAAAATCAGGTGCGGCTCGTAACGCTCGCTCAAATCTTCTTCGACGCTCCGCAGAGTATTCGCCAAATACGGCAGCGCGGCTTCTTCGTTATAACAGGGAATTACGATGGTGATTTTGGATTTTGGATTTTGGATTTTAGATTCCGCGATTTCTAAAATCGGCTTTTCTTCTCGTAATTCGTAATTCGTAATTCGCAGTTCGCCGGCAACGCCGAGAAATTCCGCGCCGCCCGCAAAATCATATTTTCGCAAATACTCTTTCAAAACCCATTCCATTTTGTCGAGCTTGCGGTAATGGCGAACGCGATTGTAGCGCGAAGCGGCGCTGATGCGCGGCTGTTCCGGGTCGAGTTCCCAGACGTGGAAATATAGAACGAACGGCGCGTCAAAGCGCGTGTGCCAATCTTCGACGGCGTGACGCATTAATGTATGCGGAATCTGGCGCAGGTAATTGCCGCCCGAAATCGGCAGCAATCCGACGCCGACGTTTGTTGTCGAATAGGGAAATTCCCAAATCGCTTTGCCGCCCGCGTGGTGCCGATGCGCGAGGCGTTTCGCTTTTGCGTCCTTTGCCGTCGGCAGAAACGAGGCGTCGTAAAGCAGATTTTCTTCGGCTAAAATATTCAGAATCCAGGCGTCTTTTTCAAAAGACAATTTTTCCGCCGCGCGGTAACCGACAATTTTCTGCCCGCTCGCCTCTTCCAGAACGCGGTTGGTTCGTCGCACATCTTCGCGGAATTCTTCATCGGTTAAATTCTTTAAACTGCGATGATAAAATCCGCGCGAAGCAACTTCGTGTCCGCGCCGGACGATTTCACGAACAAGTTTCGGGTTTTGTTCGGCAATCCAGCCCAAAACAAAAAACGTTGCTTTCTTCCCGAATTCGTCGAGCAAATCTAAGGCTTTGAGCGTGTTTTTCTCGTATCGCGGCTCAAAATTCGTCCAGTTGCGCTGCTGAATTAAATTCTCAAACGCGCCGACGTGAAAATAATCTTCGACCAGAACGGTCAAAAGATGTTTTTTATTTGTTGCGGTTTGAGTCATAAATTAAAAGTTTTCCGCAAAAGCGCAAAGAGGCAAAATATTTTTGATAATGATTGTCTGATTAGTAGGTTAATTTAACCTTCTGTCTTTCCTTTGCACTTTTGCGCCTTTGCGGAAAACTCTCCTTCCAAAATCTCGACGATTCGTTTTGCGCTGTCGCCACGCCCGAAAGGATTTTCGATTTTCTTGACTGAATTTATCCAATCTTCGTTATTATAGTTTGTTTCGAGCAAATCTTTCAGCGAATTTTCGCCGACGAGCTTTGCCACGCCTGCCCAAATCGCTTCCGGTCGCTCGGTGTTTTCGCGTAAAACAAGCAGCGGTTTTCCAAGAGAAGGCGCTTCTTCCTGCACGCCGCCCGAATCAGACACAATCAGCCAGGCGTTTTTCAACATTGTAATAAAATCCGAATAATCGAGCGATTCAAGTAAAAAGATTCGCTTCCCGTCGGCAAGGATTTTATCGGTCGCCGCGCGCACGTTCGGATTCGGATGAACAGGGAAAAACAGGCAAACGTCCGTGTGACTTTCGACAAACGAACGCAGCGTTTCCAAATTTTCGCACATTGCGCCGCCGAAACTTTCGCGCCGGTGTGTCGTCAGCAGAATTCGCTTGTAGCCGTCGGTTTTTTCGATTAAATCTTTTATCGGCGCGCTCGGGCAAGAGTTTTTAAGAATAAAATGCAAAGCATCAACAACTGTGTTTCCCGTTACAAAAATTTGTTCGTCGGCGACATTTTCCGTCAGAAGATTTTTCCTGTTTTCATTTGTCGCGCAAAAATGAAACATCGCCACTTGTGAAATCAGGCGGCGATTTAATTCTTCGGGAAAAGGGCTGTCGATATTGCCGGAACGCAATCCGGCTTCGACGTGACCGACTTTTACGCGGCGGTTAAAAGCGGCGAGCGCGCCTGCCAGCGCGGTCGTCGTGTCGCCTTGAACAAGAATAATGTCAGGTTTTTCCCGTTCTAAAATTGCGTCTAAAGATGACAAAACACGCGCGCAAACTGCGTTCGGCGTTTGGTTGTCGGTCATTACGCGCAAATCGTAATCGGTTTTTATATCGAAGATTTTCAAAAAAGGCGCGAGCAAATCCGTGTGCTGGCTCGATGAGACAACGACAGTTTGAAAACGCCCGTATTTTTTGAGTTCAGTGATAACGGGCGCAAGTTTTATTGCTTCGGGGCGCGTGCCGAATAGGACAAGAATTTTAGCAGTCGGCATTTCAGAAGATTTACAAATCTCGCTTGTTGCAGCCGTAATTTGTCCGATGTTATCAGGCATTTTTATTTTAATTTAAGACGAGAGGTTTTTAACTTTCGTGCGACGATCGAATTAAAAATCGGAAAAGTGAAGTATTTAACAGAGATTTATAAAGATTGACCGTTAAATAGAATCGGCGAAAGAATTTTCAAAAGAAAATTGTGTCAATCTTTCAAAGCGAAAGACCTTTTAAGTTTATGACAAACGGGCGCGTGAAAGCAAGATGTTATCTAAAACTTTCTCTGATTTAAAGAAACGAAAGGCTGAAGAAAAGTTTTTCTAATCTCCAGCCCTGCAGAAAGTAAAAGTTAATGAAATTATTCGGGTTGTCCTTTGCAGCCTGCACCGAACAGTGCCGGAACTTTTGTGCTGATAATCGGAAAGTTTTCCGCTTCGGCGTTTTTCGCCAGCCAGTCGGTGTATTCGGGCGGAATTGACATATCCGAGTAAATCGCCTCGACCGGACATTCCGGCAGACAGGCGTCGCAGTCGATACAAGTATCTGGATTGATAAGCAGCCGGTCGGGCAGTTCGTGAAACGCTTCAACGGGACAAACCGCCGCGCAATCGGTGTATTTACATTCGATGCACGGTTCGGTCACGATATAGGTCATTTGGTTAAATAATCTCCTGAAAAATTTCTAAAAAGTAAACTAAAAACTATGATACTCAAAAGCATAACTTGTCAAAGCGGGTCTGACAAGTGTAAAAATTATTCAGAAGATTATAAAAAAAGTCCTTTGTCCTTAGTCATTAGTCCTTTGCAAGCGTGTCTTATTATTTCAGACAACGCACGAAAACGACGAAGGACGAAGGACGAAAGACAAAGGACAAAATATAAATGAAAAACTTAAAAGCAGAAAGAGATTTAGCTTTAGATTTCCTGCGCGTGTGCGAAGCGGCGGCGATTGAATCGGCTAAAACGATGGGGCAGGGCGACCGCAAATATTCAGACCACGTAGCGGTCGAAGCGATGCGCGAGGTGATGGACACCGTGCCGATGCGCGGTCGAATCGTCATCGGCGAAGGCGAACGCGACGAAGCGCCGATGCTTTATATCGGCGAAGAACTCGGCGGCAGAGATTTCTCTCCCGATGCGCGCGCCGAGTTTCCCGAAATCGACATCGCAGTTGACCCGCTCGAAGGCACGAACCTTTGCGCGCTCGGCGCAAACAACGCGATTGCCGTTTTAGCGGCGGCAGAACGCGGCGGGCTTCTGAACGCGCCGGATATTTATATGGACAAAATCGTCGTCGGACCTTCGTGTCGCGGCGCGGTCAATATAGACGCGCCGGTTAAGGAAAATCTGAAAAATATCGCGCGGCGATTGGGGCGCGACGTTGACGATTTAACCGTTATCTGTCTTGACCGCTCGCGCCACAAACAGCTTATCGACGACGTGCGTTCTGCAGGCGCGCGGATTCGCTTAATCAGCGACGGCGATTTATCGGCGGGAATTTCGGCTGCGGTTGCCGGAACAAATATTCACGCGCTGATGGGCATCGGCGGCGCGCCCGAAGGCGTTATTACGGCGGCGGCAATGAAATGTTTGAACGGCGAAATTCAGGCAAAACTCGTATTTGACCACGAACGTCTCGGCGTCGATAAATCGAAAGTTCCGCCGAAAGAAGAGGTAATGGAACGCCTGCAGTCGATGGGTATAACCGACACCGAAAAAATTTACGGCACAAACGATTTAGCGCCGGGCAAAAAAATAATTTTTGCCGCAACAGGCGTAACCGACGGCGCGCTGCTGCGCGGCGTGCGCTTTTTCGGCGCGGGCAAACGCACGCATTCGGTCGTGATGACTACGGATTCAAAAAGCATACGGTTCGTTGACACGGTTCACGTCGAAGGCGGACCAGATGCGGTGATTCGATTTTAAGAATTTAGCCACGAACAAACACGAAAAGACACAAAAGCAGAAGGAGACATATAGCTTGAGAAAATATAACGGAATAAATTTGATTTCAAATTCGTGTTCTGCGCGTGTTTGTTCGTGGCTAAATTTCTTTTTGTAATGAAACAGACAATCGAAAATTACGTTCCGCAAATTGCGGTTGAAACGATTCGGCGGCGCGCTTTTTTTGTCTGGAGCGTTGCGGCGGTTTTGATTGCGGTTTGGGTTTTTCTGATTCTGCTCGCGCCGTTTGCCGAAGCGCAGGATTTTTCAAGTGTTTCGCATCCGATTTATAAATTTTTTAGCTTCATCTGTCATCAAATTCCGGCACGTTCCTTTTATTTGGAAAATCACGCTTTCGCCGTTTGCGCGCGCTGTTTCGGCGTTTACTGCGGTTTGTTAATTGGTTTTATCACTTACCCAATTTTTCGCCCGATTGAAACAGTCGAGCCGTTTCCGCGCCCGTGGCTTTTTCTGGCAATGATTCCGATGGCAGTTGATTGGTCGCTCGGCGTCCTCAATATTTGGGAAAATACGCATTGGTCGCGCTTTTCAACAGGTTTTATTTTAGGTGCGGCGTGCGCGGTTTTTATTGTTCCGGCAATTGTCGAAATCGCGCAGGTTTCCTCAAACAGAGGAAAAAGACGCTCTCGCTAGTTATTTTGTTAAAGCAAAATTTACTGTTTACCGTTTTTGTGTAACTCGCTGAGTTTTCCACTCGATTAATATTTCGTTGACTAAATTTTAAAAGAAGCGCAAAATTAATTTTATAAATCCGACAAATACAACCAATATTCAAAAGATGAAGTTTAATCAGGAAAGCGCAGTTCAAAAAGCGAAAACAGACCTTGCAAAACGCTTGAATGTTAAAGAAAACGAAATACGGGAAATTTCCGTCAGCGAACGGGATTTTCCAAATATGTCGCTCGGCGCGCCTGCTTCGGGCGAGATGTCGGCTCAGATGATTTCGACCGGCTGGATGATAAATTTAAGCGCGCAGGGGAAAAATTATGAATATCGCGCCGATAAATATCAATTGCGTCTTCACGATTTTAATGGAAAGAATTACGTTATCGAATCATAAAACTCAAACCGGATAAATTTTTGCGAAAAGATTTTCCCGCTTTAAAAATTTAGGAGTAAAAAATGAATCGTCAAAACATTTGGATTCACATCACAATCGCCGTCATCGTTATCGCATTTGCGGCGGTTTTAGGACAGCTTCAGCATTTGCGTTCGGAGCTTTCAATCGGAGAAAGGAATATACAGGTCGAAAAAGTCGCGCCGAAGCCGATTTCCGTAAAGCGTTCGCCGGAAGCGAGCGAACCGGAAGTGCTTGTTAAGTTTCGTCCCGAAGTCACTTTGGCTGAAATCAAAAAACTGACGGCGAAGAATCACGACCGCGTTGAGGACGAAATCGAATCGGTAAAAGGTTTAACAGCGATTGACGACCTTGACAACGCCGATGCTGAAACAGTCGCCGCGCAATACGCTGCAATGACCGATGCGGTAATTTATGCCGAGCCGGTTCAGCAAATTAATCTTGAGCCGACTGAAGAGTATCGTCAAATTTCGCAAATCCCGGCATACACTTCAAACATGCCGAATGACCCGTTATTTAATGAACAATGGGCATTAAATAACACCGGACAAAACGGCGGTAAAAAGGACGCTCACATTGCCGCGCTCGCTGCGTGGCAGAAAATTAAGGGAAGCAAGGGCGTTGTCGTCGCGGTTTTAGACACGGGTGTTGATTATACGCACACGGATTTAATCGGCAATATGTGGATGCGCCCCGATAAAGTTCCGGCTTACAACGACGCGGAACTCGGCAGCATCAACGACTTACGCGGCTTTAATGCCGAAGACAACCAGAGCGACCCGATGGACGACAACGGACACGGAACGCACTGCGCCGGAATTATCGGCGCGGAAGGCGACAACAACGAAGGCATCGCCGGCGTAAATTGGAATGTCGAGATTATGCCGCTTAAATTTTTGGGACGCAGCGGTTCAGGGACGACCAAAGACGCGATTGAAGCGATAAATTACGCGATAGACCGCAAGCAAAACGGCGTAAACGTCCGCGTTATTAGCGCGAGTTGGGGTTCGACCGCTTATTCTAAAGCGCTCGAAGACGCGATTCGCGCGGCTGGCGAAGCGGGAATTCTGTTTGTCGCGGCTGCCGGAAACGACGGCACAAGCAATGATAAACGACCGCATTACCCGTCGAATTACAATTTGCCGAATGTCATCAGCGTAGCTGCGACGGACAAAACGGACGTGCTAGCTTCGTTTTCAAACTTCGGCGCGAAAACCGTTCACATTGCCGCGCCGGGCAGAGAAATCGTTTCGACGTGGCTTAATGATGATTACCGCGAAGCGTCGGGAACTTCGATGGCGACGCCGTATGTTTCAGGCGTAGCGGCTTTGATTCTTGCAGCCGACCCGAAAATGTCGGTCGAAAAACTACGCGACAGGATTCTGAAATCGGTTGACAAACTTGATTCTTTAAGCGGCAAAATAGAAAGCGGCGGACGCCTTAACGCGGCAAAAGCGCTTTTAAATTAAAAGTGGATTTTTAATTCACAATTTGTAAATGGAGTTGATTCTTTCGACTCCATTTTTTATTCGACAAATAAAATAGCATTTCAATATAGCATTCGGTCATTTCCACTTTTCCCGCCGATTTTCTAAACTAAAAATATGGCGGAAAACGATTTTCAAAATTCAAAAAAACAAACTCTCACGGGTTTAGCCAGAAGATTGGGCAAACTGCCGAACGATAAAAAAATTGTTGCGCTCGAAGCAAGCGCGGCTTTGGCGGGCGTGTCTCTAAGAGTCAGCAAAGAATTTGTCGAGGCAGTGCCGAAGGCGGCGCGCGTTTTAAGCGCCGAAGACCTGCGAGCGTGGGGCGAGGTGGGCAGGCGCATTGCGATGGCAAACGCCGATTTGGGCGCGAATTTTTTTCTTGAAGGAATCGGCGATTTTAAGCTAATTCCAAAACAAGCGCGTTCCCTCGTTTTTCAAATCTGCACGCGCCAGCTTGTTTTGTCGAGTTCGATTGCGCTGGAAACTTTTCGGCTCGCGCCCGATTTAGCCAAAGAAATAGGCGACGACGGGCTTTTCACGGAAATCCTTACGCTCGCTGCGGAAATCGCCAATCGTTCGGCAAAACACAGCGCAGACTTTCTGCAAAAAACACCGAAGATTGCCGAAACGCTTGCAAACTTTGGCGCGGAAAAAGGCTCGGTTTCAAAAGCGGTCGTCGCGCTTGCCGCGCATTTTGCCAGTCGGACGGGCGGAATGACGGCGGATTTGTGGCATACTCTGCCTACAGCTTTGGAAAATCTCACGCCTGCGCAAGCCGTTCTTTTAACTGAAAAATCGGCGGAGTTTTTAGAATTCGGCGGCAGCGTAACTTTGCATTTCGTCAGCGCAGGCGGCGAAGTTTTGCGGAAAATTGAAGAAGTTTTTGAAGATTGGCGGCAGATTCTACTGAAAATTGCGAAAAGCGGCAACGCTGTTTTAATTTCGTTTATTCGCTCTTCTCCAAAATTTTTAACTAATATTTTGGCTTTACGAAAAAGAGAGGAAGTCGTTGCCATTGCGAAAAAAGTTTTGCAGTTGATTGACGAAATTGCCGAAACCGACGCCGAAAGCGCGCTCGCCGCGTTGCGTTCTAGTTCAGTTGCTCTAAGACGAGTTTCATTAGCGCAGTTTGAAGAATGGATTGAAACAGGTTTAGAGAAAACGAAAAACGAAAGCGCTAAAGCGCGCCGCAGTTATTTTGCGCTTGAAACTAGAAACAGCAATGCTCTACTTCAGGAATCGCGGGAAGGTTTGCCGCTCGAAGCCGTGCAAACCGTTTTGAGAATTTACATCGAAGGCTTGACGGGAAAAGAAGTCGAAGTCGCGCCGCTGGTTGCGATGCCGCAGGAATCTCGCATCGGCGACGGGCGGACAATTTATCTGCCGTCGAGCGTTTCTGAATTTACTGATGACGAAATGGATTTCAGGCTTTACAAAGTTTTAGCCGCGCACGCCGCCGGACAAATTGAATTTGGAACTTTTGAAAAAGATACGGACGAATTAAAAGCGGCTTTTACCGAACTTTCCGCTGTTTACGAAGCGACAGCCGAGCAGTTGGACGCCTTTTCTCTTGCCGGTTATATCGAAGATGTAAAGACCGGCGAGCGCGCTTTGAGCGAAGAAGAAACGGCGAAAGAATTAAAAAAATCCAGAAAGAAACTGCCGAAAAATTCTGATTATAAAACCGTGCTGCAAGTTTTTCCCGAACCGAATCTGGCGAAAAAGATTTTCTCGACAATGGAAAACGCCCGGATTGATGCGCGTCTGCGTCAAACATATCGCGGGCTTCGCAAAGATTTGGATTTGATGCAGAATCTCCTTCGGGAAAAACGTCCGTTTATTTTTGATTTGCCGGTCAGCCAAGTTCCGTTTGAATTGCTGTTTCAAATAACTTTGTGTGGCGGCGCGACCGACGATTCGCGCAAATTTTACGGTCAGGTTGTTTCTGAAATTGAAACGGTTGTCGAATCCTATTTATCTCAAAAATCAGCAACGGTTGCTGATGCTTTAATGGCAACGAGCCGCGTTTACACGCTGTTTCAAACAATCACATCCGAACAGTCGCAACAATCTGAATCCGAAGAAATCGAAAAAAAAGGCGAATACGCAACGGAAGATAAAAGCGCGTCGGAAAGTGTTTTAGAATCGGAAGTCAAACGCGAAGAAAAACCGAAGAAAAATCAAGACGCGCGCGATTTGTTCAATGCGTGGAACAGTTTGGACGACGAGGGCGAGCCGGAAGACCTTCAAGGCGCGGAGGCTTGGGCGCACAATGAAATGCCCGAACAATCTCTTGAAGCGGGCGACTTGGCTTTTTCTTATGACGAATGGGATAAGGATTTGTCGGACTTTCGCACCGGCTGGTGTCGCGTTATCGAGAAAAAAGTCCGGCAGGGCGACCGCAACTTTGTCGAACTGACGCGCTCGCGCTATCGCGGCGTGATTTCTTCGGTTCGCCATCAATTTCAACTGATGAAGCCGGAAAATTTAACGCGCATTAACAGGGAATTGGATGGTGAAGATTACGATTTAAACGCGCTTGTCGATTACGTCGTTGACCGCCGAGCCGACGGTCAGCAGTCCGAGAGAATTTACACAAAACGCCTCAGAAAACAGCGCGACGTTGCCGTATCTCTTTTGCTCGACCAATCTTCTTCGACGGCGCGAACCATTACCAGAAATCCGCTCCAGCCATACACGCATCCGGGCAGACGCATTATCGAAATCGAAAAGGAAGGTTTAGTTTTGATGAGCGAAGCCCTCGAAGCCGTCGGCGACGTTTATTCGATAAACGGCTTTACCAGCGAAGGCAGGCGCAACGTAAAATTTTACGTCGTCAAAGATTTCAGCGAAAAATATTCGGACGAAATCGAAAAACGCATCGGCGGCATCACGTTTCAAAACAACACTCGCTTAGGCGCGGCGATTCGCCACGCCGCCGCAAAACTTCTGCGCCAAGACGCGCGCACAAAACTTTTAATAATCTTAACCGACGGCAGACCATACGACCACGATTACGGCGATGCCCGCTACGCCCGCGAAGACGTGCGCGAAGCCCTCACGGAAGCCAAAACGCAAGGCATCACGCCGTTTTGTATCACGGTTGATAAAGATTCAGAATTTGAATTAAAGGATTTATACGGCGACGTCGGCTACACGATTATCGACGACGTTTTGAGTTTGCCGGAGAGAATGCCGAATATTTACCGGAGATTGACGAGCTAAATTTATGATAAAATCGCTTTATGAAAAACGATATTGTCGAAATAAATCCGAATAAAGTAAGCGGAACGCCCGTATTTTCGGGAACTCGCGTGCCGATAAAAAATCTTTTCGATTACTTGGAAGGCGGCGAGAGTCTTGAAGATTTTCTGGAGGGTTTCCCGCCCGTAACGCGCGAGCAGGCTGTTGCCGTTTTGGAGATGGCGGAGAAATCTTTATTCGAGGAAGTCGGCAAACATTGAGAATTCTGCTTGACCATAATCTCGACCGCCGGCTCAAAAATTATTTGACCGATTACGAAACCGCGACGACACAGGAACAAAATTGGGCGGACGTTTTGAATGGCGAACTGCTCGCGCTTGCCGAAGAAAACGCCTTTGATGTTCTGCTCACGGCAGACACAAACATAAAATCTCAACAAAATTTATCGAATCGTAAAATCTCGATTTTAGTTTTGCGGGCGTTTAATAATCGCCTGACAACTCACGCCGAAATGATTGACGATATTCACAAAGCGTTAGCAAAAATTCAGCCGGGAGAAATTGTTGAAGTTCTGCACAAAGCCTTGAAAGAGAAATTGAAATAGCTTATTGGCGACGTTTTGAGTTTGCCGGAAAGAATGCCGAATATTTATCGTAGATTGACAAGCTGAAACTTTGTATCACTGAAATAATGGTTTCAGTTAAAATCTAAGCATAATTCCGCCGCGCAAAATTCGGTGCTGAGAATTAAGGCGAAGGCTTCCTTCTTCCGTATTGATGCTCGTTTGAAAATCAAACAAATTGCGTGCATCGACGATTGCTTCCGCGCGAATGGGCAAGCCCCAATTCGGCAGAGTTTGCGTAACGAGAACGCTAAGGCTCGGGTCGTAAATCGCCATACGTCCTGCGAATGGGTCGATGGCAAAAACGGTAGCTTGCGGCGAGAGGCGGAAAATTGTTTTAACTTGCGTTCCGGTTTTCAGATCGGCGTTGAATTGTCCGACGAATGTTTGGAACAAATCGTTTTCAAAGGCGTTTGCCGGATTTGAAACGGCTTGTGGTGGAAGTTTCTGACCGTTTCCGAAAGCGTATCCGGCTGATGTAGAAAACATTCCATTGATGCGGCGCGTGTAAACGACACGAATGCCTTGCGCGCCGCCTTGTTGGTTGGCGACAAAACTATCGAAATTTTCGCCGCTTAAAGGCGTAAAGGGAATTTTAGTTAAACCGACGCCGCGCCCGTTTGTCATATCGAAAAAGAGATTGGCTTCAATGCTCGATTTATTGTCTAAAACGCGCTCGATGCCGAATTCAAGACGGCTGCTGCGGTTCATTTGCGGCTTATTATTTTCAATCGCTAAATCCTGAACTGCAACCGGCTCGCGGAATAGAACGGGCGTGTCTTCGAGTTCGATTGCTTGCTGCCAGCTTGCTTGTTCCTGCGGTTGCGCCGCATAAGCCGAACGAAAACGGGTTTTTGAATTTATATCGTATTGCACGCCGAGACGCGGGCTAATGGAGAAATCGTCGCTCGCGCCGAGAAAGCGCGAATAATCAAAGCCGAAAACAAGTATCACGCCGCTACGCGCTTTCCATTCGTCGAGCGCTTGGAAGGACACTTGTCCGAGCGATGCGAAGGTTTTACCAGATTTTACTTTGCCGAGTTTGCCGACGCTGGAATTCAAGCGGATTTGATGACTTTCATTCGGACGGAATTTCAAGTTTGCTTCAAATCTTTGCGGCGCGAATTGAGTTGTTCCGGTTTGTCCGGCAAAAACGATTTCAGCATTTTCGTTGATTGTTTGCAGTCGGGCGAAATTCAAGCCTGTGTAATTTCCTTCGCCGGAAGAAGCAAAATAAGTTTCGACGATGGTTTGACCGGCGCGCTTTATCGGTTCTTCCGTTTCAGCAATACCGATGCTTTGCTCGACAGAGTTTTCGGCGGTCGCGTTTTCATCAACGGGAGCGTCGCCTTCTCGGTTTTGATAAATCGAACGGCGCGCGTTGGCGGCGCGAATTCGCCATTTCGGATTGTTGCGGTCGGCGCGTTTTTCCGGCAGCGTGTTACCGTGTCCAGCGCGTTCTAAATTGAAACCGTAAACAAGCTCGGTCGAGCGGTTGACTTCGACCGACGACAATGTAACCGGATTAAATCCTTCGGCGACCGCCAGAATCGTATAAGTTCCGGGCAAAATGCGCGCAAGAAAACTTCCGTCCGCATTTGACGTAACCTGTTTCAAAAGCTGAGAAGTGCCGACGCGAAAAATCGCCACGGTCGCGTCCGCAATCGGACTGCCCGCATCATCGCGCACGATTCCTTTTATTACGCCGGGAATCCCGCTCCGCTTAACGACTGTTTCTCGCGGCGTTTCAGAAGCCAAAACGGGAGACACAAAAATAACGGAAAGCGCAATTAAAATCGGCTTAAAAATATGTTTTCTGGATGAAAAAAAAGAATCCATTCGGGAAAAGTTTGCCTCCAATCAAATAAGTTTCCAAGAGAACTTTTTGCGGGAGTGCTAAAACTTCTTAAACATAGCTAAAAATAAGCTATTCCTACTCGTTTGATATTTTCTTTTCAAAACGCAAATGTGTCAAGCGCAGACACAAAGACTTTGTCGTGTATGATGCCTTGAACTTGACAAAGTTTGTCTCTCGGCTAGAATAAGTTTTACGCTTTTTGCAAATTGCAGGCGTGCGTAAAACCGGAGTGGAGACGTGGCTGAGCGGCTGAAAGCGGCGGTTTGCTAAATCGTTGTAGCCTTAAAAACTACCACAGGTTCGAATCCTGTCGTCTCCGCCATTTTAATTTTAGATTTTAGATTTTGGAATTTTTCGTCGGCTATCAACTGCAAAAGTTTGATAGCTGTTTTAGTTTTCGGCGAAGCGATTTCCAATTTCCAATTTCCACTATTTCATTATGATTAGAGTTCGTTTTGCTCCAAGTCCGACCGGATACTTGCACCTCGGCGCGGCGCGCGCCGCATTATTTAATTATCTTTACGCCCGAAAAGTCGGCGGAAAATTTTTGCTTCGTATCGAAGACACCGATTTGCAACGCTCGACCGACGAATCAACGCAATCTATTCTGGACGGCTTGAAATGGCTGGAATTACAGCACGACGAGAAAATCGTTTTCCAATCCGATAACGCGCCGAAGCATCGCGCCGTCGCGTTGAAACTTCTCGCCGAAGGCAAAGCGTATCGTGATTTTACGCCGAAAGCGGAACGCGCCGACGCAAATATAAAAGCCGCGATTGTCGAACGAGCGCGCGAACATACAAATATGCGCGACAATCCGTTTCGGGATTTGTCGAGAGAAGAATCCGATAAACGCAGCGAGGCAGGCGAGCCGTTTGCGATTCGTCTGAAAGTTAGCGATGCGGGGAAAACGAGTTTTGAAGACGCCGTTTATGGTTTGCAGGAACGCGATTATGCGGAAATCGAAGACCTTGTTCTTCTGCGCTCGGACGGTCATCCGCTTTATAATCTGGCGGTTGTTTGCGACGACATTGAAATGCAAATCACCGACGTTATTCGCGGGCAAGACCATTTGACCAACACGCACAAGCAGATTTTGATTTATGAAGCGCTTGGCAAAACGCCGCCGCGTTTCGCGCATTTGCCCTTGATTTTAGCGCCCGGCGGAAAGAAACTCTCGAAAAGAATTCACGGCGAAATCGTTTCGCTGACGACTTACCGCGACGCCGGATTTCTTGCCGCCGCGTTTCGCAATTTTCTCGCCCTTTTAGGCTGGTCGGCGGGCGAAGACCGGGAAATTTACAGTTTAGAAGAACTAGTCGAAAAATTCTCGCTCGAACACATTCACCGCAGCAACGCGATTTTCAACTTTGACGCGGGCAACCCTAAACATTGGACGGACGACAAGGCAATCTGGATGAACGCCGAATACGTTCGCACGATGCCGCTCGCAGAACTTCTGCCATTTGTTAAAGCAGAACTAAAATCCGCTAAACTCTGGCGTGACGAATATGAGGACGACGATAAACAGTGGTTTGAAAACACCGTCGATTTGATTCGGCAGAGATTTTTTACCCTAAAGGATTTCTCCGCGCAGGGACGCGCATTTTTCTCGGAAGATTTCGATTTCGACAAGGCGGCAATTGATAAAAACTTAAAAAAGTTTCCCGATTTGCAAACGTGGCTGCCCGAATTAGCTGACCGTTTAGAAACGGTCAAAGATTTTACGCACGATAATTTAGAAACGGTTATCAAAGAATTTACCGAAGAAAAGCAAACAAAATTCGGCGTTATAATGAACGGCGCGCGCACTCTTCTGACCGGTTTAGCCGTCGGACCTTCGATGCTCGCGGTTTTTGAAACGCTCGGCAAAGAGAAAACCGTTCGACGCCTTAAAAGCCAAATCGCGTGGAATCAGTAAAAATATGATTGAGCAATTATTAGTTCGCGCCGCGCGTGCCGAAGATGTTCCGGCAATCATAATTTTAATTCGTGAATTTGCCGAGTTTGAAAAACTTTCCGCGTGGTGCGAAGTTACAGAAACGGATTTGCAAACAGCGATTTTCGGCAAGAAAAGTTTCGTGCAGGCACTCGTTGCTTTGGACGGAAATCGCTATGCCGGATACGCATTATATTTTCCGGTCTTCAAAAGTTTTCGCGGCGAGCGCTCGATTTTTCTGGAAGATTTATACGTTACGCCCGGTTTGCGCGGGCAGGGTTTGGGTTTTGTGATGCTCAAAGAAGTCGCTCGCTATGCCAAAAAAAACGGTTTTGCGCGAATGGACTGGCAAGCCTTGAAATGGAACGCGGCGGCAATCGATTTTTATAAAAATCTCGGCGCTGAAACGGACGACGAAAATTTCGATTTCCGTCTGCGCGGTGCAAGTTTCGATAATCTCGCCGCATAATTTTCCGATTTTAACAATCTGCAAATCTGCTTGCCCGAAAACTTTCAAAATTTCCTGTCACAAATTTCTTCTCAGCGGTGTTTTTCTTTTGTAATGCAAATCGCATTTTATTTTCTGAAATCCATTTCCGAGGAGATTTTTATGTTGAAAAATTTACAAGTTTTGCTGCGCTTGGTTGCCGGGTTAGCTTTTATCGTTCTGGTCGTCGGCTCTTACGTTATCGTCGCACAAACGACTGTGACGGGGGATTGGAAGGCAACGCTAAATTCCCAAAAAGACGGCAAGATTCAATTGTCTTTCGAGCGACGCACCGATAAAGGCGGCAGAAATCAAATGGGGCAATCCTTTGACTTTGCCGATTTGCAGGGTTTAAGCCGCGAGCAGGCGTCGGGCAGCGGCACGGTTAAATTCAGTCTCGTGCGCGAAGCCGGAACAATTGATTGCGAAGGAAGTTTTGCGAACGGCAAAGGCGCGGGAACGTTTCGTTTTACAGCGAATCCAAATTTTATAACGGCTATGAAATCGCGCGGCTTCGATTTTGAAAAGCCTGCAAAATACGGCGACGACAGCGAGCCGGAAAACAGATTATTTGCCGCCGCAACCTTAAATGTAACGACCGCCTTAGCCGACGATTTGCTTTCGGCGAATTTCGGCAAACTCGATACCGAAGACCTTTTTAAAGCCGCGATTTTCAAAGTCGATTCAAAATTTATGCAGGAAATGAAAGCGTCGGGTTTTCCGAATCTTTCGATGGAAGATTTGGTGAAAGCGCGGATTTTCAAAATTGACGCCGAATACGTGCGCGGGCTGGGCGCGATTGGTTTTGACAAAGAGCCGTTCGAGAGTCTGGTAAAAATGCGGATTTTCAAAATCACGCCGGAGTTTGTAAATGAAGTCCGCAGCGAAGGTTTGTCGAATCTTTCGGTCGAAGAACTCGTTAAAATGAAAATCTTTAATATCAACAGCGAATTTATTCGTCAGGCAAGAGCCGACGGCGTGCCGCTCGAAGTCGAAAAACTCGTGCAGCGTCGCATCGGCGTCTGGGGAAAATAAACGGTTTTGTATCGAGCGGCAAATTTCGCGCGACAAATTTTTACAGAATGCTTTTAAGCTGCTCTGATTTTGGAATGTCGGTGTGGATTTGTTAATGCGGAATTTGTGGCTTGGAAAAGGAGAAGAAAACTCTTCTCCTTTTTTATTTCGGCTAGAATTTCGGTTATTCAAACTGTTTTCTGAATTCATCAAACGTCTGGCGCAGGGAATTTATTTCATCGCGCATCGTTTCAATTTCGCGTTCGAGTTTTTCTATTTTATCAATTTGATTGTTTGAGCTTTGGTTCGGCGAAACTGAAACATTAGCACTTTGCGCCGGAATTTCGCCGGACAAAAGATGCGCGTAGCGAACTTCCTTTTGCCCGGCTTGACGTTCCAATTTTGCGATGAGCGGTTCATCACGCCGCATCAGCGCGTCGAGCGTTTCGTTGACTTCGCCCAAACCAGAAAATTCGTAAAGCCTGCCTGTTCGCTCGCGCAGTTCGCCAAGAGTCTGCGCGCCGCGAAGCATTAAAACACAGACGACGGCTGTTTCGCGCTCATCGAGTTCATAAACATTCGGCAGCATATGTTTATATTTCGGCACGCGCGACGTGCTGCCGTAAAAAACATAAACAAGATTTTTCTCGCGCAGATTCTCCAGCGTCTGCTCGACCGTCTGCTCGTCAAAAGCGACAACCGGCTCGCGGTTGGTTTTCTGATTGCAGGCGGCGACAAGGGCGTTTAATGTCAGCGGATAATATTCCGGCGTCGTTAATTGTTTTTCAACCAGCGCGCCGCAGATTCTCGTTTCGATTTCGTTTAATTTGTCGGTCATAATAATTTTTACAGCTTAATACATTTCGCGCGAACAGAGCGAATAATTTACAATTTCAAACGGTGAATATTTTAATCGCGCGAACGGCGCACGACATCGAAACGGCTTACGCCAAACTCGTCGCGGTAGAAAACGTCGGCTGCGACACGGAAACGAGCGGTTTCGACGCGCGGCGCGGCAGGCTGTTCAGCGTCCAATTCTCCGACGGCGATTTTAATGTTCTTGTCCCGATAAGCGAAGGCGTCGCGCTCGGGCGGCTGGCGCAGATTTTAGAAAATCCGAACATCGTAAAAATCTTCCACAACGCCAAATTCGATTTAGATTTCCTACGCGAATACGGCTTCGTCGTCCAAAACTTCTACGACACGATGATAGCCGAGAAAATCCTAACGCGCGGTGCAAACCAATCGGTCAGCTTAGCCGAAACGCTCTACCGCTATTTCGCCATCGATTTAGACAAATCGCAGCGCGAGATTTTCACCCGAAGATGGAACGGAATCTGGACAGAGGAATTAGTTCATTATGCTTTGTCGGACGTTGTTCATTTGCCGGAACTCAAACGCCGGCAGGAACTCTGGCTGGAGCGTTTGGGCTTGACGGAAAACTTTCAAAAACAAATGCAGAAAATTGTTTAAACGCCGCCGTCGATTAATTTTGTTTGATGAATGAACAACATAAATTCGTTGGTCAAGGCGTGATTATGCCTTTGCACGATAAGAGTGCGAAAAATTCGGCGTGTAATTGATGCAATATATTACTGTGCTGCTAATTATAGTATGTAGAACTAAAGTTAGCATCACCTTACAATTTGTTTGCCTTCAATGTTTTTATTATGAATAAGGACGTTCTCATTAAGTTTGGCAACAAAGTCAAAGTTGAACGCCAAAAGCGTCATTTATCGCAAGAGCAGTTTGCTGAAATAGCAGGCGTTCATCGAACTTATATCGGAATGATAGAGCGTGCGGAAAAGAATATTACGTTAACCAATATTGCAAAAATTGCTGCCGCGTTTGAGATAAATATTGAAGAGCTTTTCCAAGACGAAGATAAATTGTGAGCGTAACAGAACAAAGCGATGAGCAATGGATAGACGACATTCGTAAATATTGCCGCAAGCAAAACTGAGGTGGTCTAATTTAACCGAACACGAAACTCTCTGTAAAATGAGATGATGCGAAAATATGATAATGAGTTTAAACAGCAAGCGGTTAAGAAAATATTAGACGGGCAATCAGTGGCAAGTTTGTCC
>JALYZF010000314.1 GCA_030948995.1 Acidobacteriota bacterium | reverse complement strand
GTCGGCGATTATAACAACGACGGTTTTCCCGATATTTACGTTACCTGTCTCGGCGGCAATGTTTTATATAAAAATAACGGCGACGGAACTTTCACGGACGTTACGAAACAGGCGGGCGTATCGGACGGTCGCTGGTCAACCGGCGCGGCGTTTGGCGATTACGACGGCGACGGTTTTCAGGATTTGATTGTCGCCAATTATGTTGATTTTAAATTAAACGATTTGCCCGGTTTCGGGTCGAGTCCGACGTGCAAATATCGCGGCATTGACGTGCAGTGTGGTCCGCGCGGTTTGAAGGGTGCGGGCGACAGTCTTTTTCATAACAACGGCGACGGCACATTTACCGATGTAACTAAAAAAATGGGCGTTGACGACCCGAACGGCTATTACGGGATGCAGGCGATTTGGTCGGATTTCGGCAATCGCGGAAAGCTCGACGCTTATGTTGCCGACGATTCGACGCCGAATTTTTTTTATCGCAACGACGGAAATAAATTCGCCGAAATCGGGCTTGAATCCGGCACGGGCGTTAGCGGCGACGGCTCAGAGCAGGGAAGTATGGGCGTTGCCGTCGGCGATTATCTGCACACCGGACGCTTTTCGATTTTCGTGACGAATTTCGCCGACGAATATAATACGCTTTATCGCAACGACGGCGATTATAATTTTACCGACGTTTCTTTTGCGGCGAAAGTCGCGCAGATTTCGCGTCCATACGTCGGTTGGGGAACGGGTTTTTTTGATTTGGACAATGACGGCTGGCTTGATTTATTGGTTGTCAACGGTCACGTTTATCCGCAGGTGAGTGAATTTTTGTCGGGGGCGAAATATCGCCAGCCGAAACTTCTGCACATCAACAACGGCGACGGAACATTTTGCGACGCTAGCACTCAAGCCGGAACTGCTTTAAGCGATTTGCGCGTATCGCGTGGCGCGGCGTTCGGCGATTTGGACAACGACGGACATATTGATGTCGTCATCGGCGATTTGGATAATTCGCCGATGGTTCTGCACAACGAAGGCGGCGACGCCAATCATTGGATTACGCTCGAATTAGCGGCAACGAAAGGAAGCCCGCTTGCCATCGGCGCGCGCGTTAAAGCGATAACGGGAACGGTTACGCAGACCGAAGAAGTTCGCAGCGGCGGCAGTTACCTATCGCAAAACGATTTGCGCGTTCATTTCGGAGTTGGCAAGGCGACGAAAGTTGATTCGATTGAAATTCGATGGAATTCGGGCAAAACGGAAACGCTCAAAGATGTTCCCGCCGATAAATTTTATTCGGTGCTGGAAGGCGAGGGAATTGTCGGGTTTGAGCGAATTCATCCGACGGCGAAAGCGGTAAAATGAACAGGATTCTTTTTCAAAATTTAATCTTTCTAGTTTTGATTTTGTTCATCTGTTTTGCTGCGACTTCGATTGCTCGCGCCCAAAATCCGGTGATTTCTTTTGCCGACGTTTCAGCCGCGAGCGGTATAATCGTTCCGAATGTTTCGACGCCGGAAAAAAGATATATAGTCGAATCAATGAGCGGCGGCGCGGCTCTGCTCGACTGTGACGGCGACGGCAATCTCGATGTCGCAACCGTCAACGGTTCATCGGTCGAGCGTTTCAAAAAAGGCGGCGATTTTTTTATCACACTTTACCGTCAAACGAGCGTTGACGAAAAAACGAAAATTCCGAAATTTGAAAACATCACCGAAGCAGCCGGCTTGACGCGCAAAGGCTGGGGAATGGGCATAACGGCGATTGATTACGACAACGACGGTTTGACCGATTTATTCATTACCGGATTCGGCGGAAACGTTTTATATCGCGGCGTCGGGCAATGCAAATTCGAGGACGCGACCGAAAAAGCGGGCTTGCGCGGCAGCGGTTTTATGACGGGCGCGGCGTGGGCGGATTACGACCGCGACGGTAATTTAGACGTTTTTGTGGCGCGTTACGTTTCGCTCGATTTGAATAATCTGCCCGTTTTCGGCAGTTCGCAAACCTGCTCGTATCGCGGAATCCGCGTCCAATGCGGTCCGCGCGGGCTGACGGGCGAAACGGATTTGCTTTTTCGCAATAAAGGCGACGGCACTTTTGAAGAAGTTTCCGCAAAAGCGGGAGTTCACGACGACAAAAAATATTACGGTCTCGGCGTCGTTTGGGGCGATTACGACAACGACGGCTGGCTCGATTTGTTTGTCGCCAACGATTCCACGCCGAATTATCTTTATCACAACGAGAAAAACGGCACGTTTTCCGAAGTCGGATTTAAAACGGGCGTCAGCTACGGCGAAACCGGCGGCGAGCAAGGTTCGATGGGCGTTGCTTTCGGCGATTTTAACGCGGACGGCTTGCCGGATTTTTTTATCACCAATTTTGAAAGCGAGCCGAACGCGCTTTATAAAAATCTCGGCGCAAAAGGCTTTTCGGACGTTACATTAACTTCCAAAATTGGTCAGTCGAGTTTATCGCGTGTCGGTTGGGGAACGGCGTTTGAAGACTTCGACAACGACGGATTTTTCGATTTGCTCGTCGCCAACGGTCACGTCTATCCACAGCTTGAACTTGCCGCAAATGGCAAAAATCAAGCCGGTTTTCGGCAGCATTTTCTTCTTTTTCGCAACAACGGCAACGGTGAATTCAGCGAAATGGCGGAAGAAGCCGGACTTTACAATTTGCCGATGCTTTCTAGTCGCGGCGCGGCGTTCGGCGATTTAAACAACGATGGATTGATTGATGCGGTCGTTACAAACGTCGGTGAAAAACCGCTGGTTTTATTGAATACGACGCAGAATAAAAACGACAGCGTTACCATTCGACTTGTTCAAAACAAAGAAAACCGCCAAGCCGTCGGCGCGCGCGTAACTTTGAAAACATCGAAACGCTCAATGATAAAGGAAGTCGAAGCCGGTTCGAGTTATTTGTCACAAAACGATTTACGGCTTCATTTCGGTTTGAATACAGACGAAACGATTGAAAGCGCAACCGTTCGTTGGAGCGACGGCGCATCGGAAATTGTTTCAAACATCACGCCGAATCAAATTTTTACGGTTACGCAAAATAAAGGCGTAACGAAAGCGAGCAATTTTCAGACGCATTAAATAGCGCTTTTGAAAAATAGCGGAGTTTTAATTTAGTCTTTGGAGACAATTCAAATGAAAAAAACAATTGTTTTAACCGTAATCCTTTTGGCGTCGGCAGCTTTCTTGAATGTTTCAGCGCAAGTCGCGCCGCCCGGTTCGAGCGACAAGGATTTGCGCGATACGAATATCAAAGGCAGGTCGAATGAACTCGAACGTATTTACCGCGACGCGAAAAAAGAGGCGGCAAAGAAAAAGGGCAAATCAGCGCAAACTTCAGCGGCAGAACAATCGGCGGAAGACAAATTAGCCGCGAAATATGATGAAATCAAAAAGGATTACGAGCAAATTCAACTATCTCAAGATTCCATTATCAAGGCTTACAAAAGCGGCGATAAAATTGATTACGCGCAAATCGGTAAATTTTCCTCGGAAATTAACAAAAGTGCGACGCGATTAAATCTAAATTTGTTTCCTGTGCCGGTCGTTGAAAATCCAGATGCGAAAAAAGTCGAAAATCCAGATGCGAAAAAAGTGGAAAAGACGGATAAAGAAATTAAAAAACCGAAAAGCGTCAGAGACATAATCGTGGAATTAGACGATAAAATCGGTAGTTTCGCAACCAACCCGATGTTTCAGAATTTAAGAGTGGTTGACGCGAAAGTTTCCGAAAAGGCGAGGCTTGATTTAGAAAAAATCATTGAACTGAGCGCGTCTCTCGGCGCGCAAGCACGGAAAGAGATGAACAGCGGAAAATAAAAATCTGAAAATATAAATAATGAAACGAACAATTGCGCTGCTGATTATTTTATTTTGCGTTTTGATTATTTTCATGCCAAGACACGAAAATCTGGCGCAAACGCCGCCGATGGGCTGGAATTCTTGGAACAGTTTTGCCTGCAACATTGACGAAGATTTAATAAAGAAGACTGCCGACGCGCTTGTGTCGAGTGGAATGAAAGACGCCGGTTATCAATACGTCATAATTGACGATTGCTGGCAAGGCGAGCGCGACGCCAGCGGTTTTATCCAACCGAACGCGCAGCGTTTCCCGTCGGGAATGAAAGCCTTGGGCGATTATATTCACAGCAAAGGCTTAAAGTTTGGCATTTATTCGGATGTCGGCGTGAAAACCTGCGACGGCATGCCGGGAAGTCGGGGATATGAATACAGGGACGCGGCAACTTACGCGGGTTGGGGCGTGGATTATTTGAAATACGATTGGTGCGATTCCGAATACTTAAATGTAGTTCTCGCATACACGACAATGCGCGACGCACTCTACGCGACGAAACGCCCGATTGTTTTCAGCATCTGCGAGTGGGGCAAAAACAAGCCCTGGGAATGGGCGAAATCAATCGGGCAGCTATGGCGCACGACGGGCGACATCACGCATTGCTGGGATTGCGAGGAAAAGCATCCCGACACAGCGTCGAGTTGGGGAATTATGCGAATTTTAGACAAGCAGAAAGGCTTGCGCGTTTATGCCGCGCCGGGAAATTGGAATGACCCGGATATGCTGGAAGTCGGCAACGGAATGACCATATCAGAAGACCGGGCGCATTTTTCGATGTGGGCAATGCTTGCCGCGCCGTTGATTGCGGGAAATGATTTGCGCGAAATGAGTAATGAAACGCGCGAGATTTTAACCAACAAGGAAATCATTGCGGTCAATCAAGACGCGCTCGGCATCGAGGCGTTTCCGGCGATTTCCGAAGACGATTTGGAAATCTGGGCGAAACCTTTATCGAACGGCGATTGGGCAATTTGTTTTCTCAATCGCGGCAGTACAACGAAAAATGTTAGCTTCGATTGGAAGGAAAATCTTATCAAGGACGATTTCGCGCAAAAACAATTTGACGCCAAAAAAGACATTTATAAAATCCGTGATTTGTGGGCGAAAAAAGATTTGGGAACAACCGACAAAACATTTCAAGCTGTCGTTCAACCGCACGATGTCGCTGTGCTTCGCTTATCAAAGTAAATTGCCGAAGAATCGGATGAAACAATTTGTTGATAAATTATGGCTAAAAAAATCCGATGGGGCATCTTAGGGGCGGCGAAAATCGCGGTTACTAAAGTTATCCCCGCGATGCAGCGGGGAACTTACTCGGAAATCAGCGCGATTGCTTCGAGAGATTTAGAAAAGGCGCGGCAGACGGCGCGTGATTTGAATATTCCAAAATTTTACGGTTCTTACGAAGAGTTAGTTGCCGACAAGGAAGTTGAGGCAATTTACAATCCGCTGCCGAATAATCTACACGTTCCCTGGACGATAAAAGCAGCCAGAGCCGGAAAGCACGTTTTGTGCGAAAAGCCAATCGCTTTGACAACCGAAGAGGCGCGAAATTTAATCGAAACGCGCGACCGCGCAGGCGTGAAAATTCAAGAAGCGTTTATGGTTCGGACGC
The DNA here is from genome assembly GCA_030948995.1 of Acidobacteriota bacterium. GTDB lineage: Bacteria > Acidobacteriota > Blastocatellia > Pyrinomonadales > Pyrinomonadaceae. Next base: position 3,070 of record JALYZF010000314.1, on the reverse strand, counting down.
ATCCGCAATGGCTCGCCGTGCGTGATTTGATACGCGCCGGACGCATCGGAAACTTACAGGCGATAAGCGGGGTTTTCAGTTATTACAACACGGATTCTTCTAATATTCGCAATCGGATTGAAACGGGCGGCGGCGCGCTTTTCGACATCGGTTGTTACTGCATCAATCTTTCGCGTTTCATTTCGGGCGAAGAGCCGCGAACGGTTTCGGCGTTAATCGAACGCGACGCCGAATCAAACATTGATAGATTAACTTCCGCGATTTTAGATTTTCCTTCGTGCCAATCAACTTTTACGTGCGGCACGCAGCTTGTGCCATATCAAAGAATGCAGTTTTTCGGAAGTCTTGGACGCATCGAAGTGGAAATCCCGTTTAACATTCCAGTCGATGAGCCGACCAGAATTTTCGTTGACGACGGCGCAGATTTATTCGGCGCATATGCCGAAATAATCGAGTTTCCCGCCGCCAATCAATACACGATTCAAGGCGACTTGTTTTCGCAAGCCATCCTTGAAAATACCGGGCAGCCGATTTCGCTTGAAGATTCGTTAAAAAATACGGCGGTAATTGAAGCTGTTTTCCGCGCCGCCGCGTCGGGAAAGCGGGAAACTCCAGCGAGTTTTTAACAGTGAGATTTCCAATCGAAAAATTAACTTGTGTTTGGCTGGCGGGCAGAATTCATTTTGCTTGCAGCCTGTCGGCTTATACCATAAAATAACAGAAAGTTTTCCAATCCCTACTTTTGTAAAGAATATTCAAAATCCTATGAAAGTTACGACTTCATTTTCAAACATTGCGGTGATTACCACAACCTTTTGCGCACTACTGCAACAAAGTTTCGTTCATTCCTTTTGCGTAAATGTTGTGGACGCCGCCATCAGCGCGTGATAATGCGCAGTTATCTAAACATTGCTTAGAAAAATTAAAGAGGAAAAATAAATGAGCAAAAAAATTATGAAATTGGCAGTTGTTTTAACAGTAACGGCATTATTTTTTAATTCGGTCGCTGCTGCGCAGGTGCGTTATTGGAAATTTGCCTTTCATGACGAATTTAATAAGCCGAGTGGCACACCCGTTGACGCGGAAAAATGGACGGCGGAAATCGGCGGCGGCGGTTGGGGCAACCAAGAATTGGAGTATTACACAAACGACATCGAAAATGCTTATCAGGACGGCGCGGGTTCGCTTGTTATAAAGGCGGTAAAAAAAGATTTGCCGTTGTCCTTTAACTGCTGGTACGGTCAGTGCAAATACACATCGGCGCGTCTGATTACCAAACAAAAATTCGACCGAAAATACGGGCGCTTTGAGGCGCGGATAAAAATTCCGCGCGGGCAGGGAATGTGGTCGGCGTTCTGGATGCTGGGCAACAACATCGACACGGTTGGCTGGGCGCAGTGCGGCGAGATTGACGTGATGGAAAACATCGGGCGCGAGCCTTCAATTATTCACGGCACGATTCACGGTCCCGGTTATTCAGGCGCAAATGGCATCGGCGCGCCGTTTAATTTATCGAACAATCAAAATTTCGCCGACGATTTTCACATTTACGCTGCCGAGTGGACGGAAAACAAAATCAGTTTTTTCGTTGACGGCAATTTGTATAAAACAATCACGCCGCAGGATTTGCCGGCTGGCAAACAATGGGTTTACGACCACCCGTTTTTTATGATTCTAAACCTTGCAGTCGGCGGAAATTGGGGCGGCGCGCCTGACGAGACGACCGTTTTTCCGCAGACGATGCTCGTTGATTACGTGCGTGTTTATCGACGATAAAACGGCACGCAGTTTAGCCAAATTTATGAGGAGCAATTGACGATGAAACTTCTATGGCTGGCTCTGGTTTTGGTTTTTTTTACGGTTGAAAAAAACGCGGCGCAAACAAATGCGCCGCGCGCGGAAATTTCGCTCAATGACAATTGGGAGTTTCGTGAAATCAACAAACCGGATTGGCATGCGGCAACCGTTCCGGGCTGCGTTCACACGGATTTGCTCGCCAATAAATTAATCGAAGACCCGTTTTACCGCGACAATGAAAAGAAGCTGCAATGGATTGGGAAAACAGATTGGGAATACGAAACGACTTTTCAAGTTTCAGCCGACACTCTGAAAAGGCAAAACATCGAAATCGTTTTTCAAGGTCTCGACACATACGCTAATATTTTTCTCAACGACAAACCGATTCTGGATGCCGACAATATGTTTAGAACGTGGCGCGTTGGGGTTAAAAATTCTTTGAAACAAGGCGCGAATGTTCTGCGAATAAGATTTCGCTCGCCGATTAACGAAATTCTGCCGAAAATGAAAACGCTCGATTACGAGCTTCCGGCAGTCAACGACCAAGGCGAAAAAACCAGTCCTCACACACGCAAAGCGCCATACCAATACGGCTGGGATTGGGGTCCACGATTTGTCACGAGCGGCATCTGGAAACCTGTTAATCTTGTGGCTTGGGACGATGCGCGAATTGAAGATTTGCAAATCAAGCAAAATAAATTATCGAAAGAAAACGCTGATTTAAGCGCGATTGTCGAAGTAGTTGCTTCGACGCCGATTAACGCGACAATTGAAGTTGAAAATCAAACGGATAAAAAAATTGCTGCCGCAAAACAAGTCAAATTATCTGCTGGAACAAATAAAATTGCGCTTGATTTTGCAATCACCAATCCGAAACTTTGGTATCCGATAGGTTTGGGAGAACCGGCGCTTTACAATTTCAAAGCAAAATTAACGGTTAATAAAAAAACCGTTGACGAAGCGACGAAACGCACAGGTTTAAGAACTCTCGAACTGCTTCAAAAGCCCGATGAATACGGCAAAAGTTTCGAGTTTGTCGTCAACGGCATTCCGGTTTTCGGTCGCGGCGCAAACTGGATTCCGGCGGACATTTTTCCGACGCGCGTGACAAAAGAAAAATATAAAAATCTGCTCGCGTCTCTGCGCGACGCGAATATGAATATGCTGCGCGTTTGGGGCGGCGGCATTTACGAAAACGATTATTTTTACGATTTGGCGGACGAGATGGGAATTCTCGTCTGGCAGGATTTTATGTTCGCGTGCAGTATGTATC
>JALYZF010000306.1 GCA_030948995.1 Acidobacteriota bacterium | reverse complement strand
GCTTGGCGCGTAGCGCTTCCACTAATGTATAAATTAAAGCCTAATTACGATTTGCAGAATTTTACTTACGAAGGGTTTTTAGAAGAAATCGTTCATCGCTTTTACGCCCGACAGCGTTTTTTAAATTGATATTTTGCCAACGATTATAGGTTTGTGTTACCTTGCCGAAACTTGGATAAAAACTTCCGAAAAATTAAACGTGCAAAGAAAAATTTTAATAACAGGCGGCGCGGGATTTATCGGCTCGCATTTGGTTGAGAAACTTCTCGGCGAAGGCATTTGGCGGGTTACAATCGTTGACGATTTTAACGATTTTTATTCGCCGCTCGTCAAGCGTGCAAACGTTTTGCCGTTTCTCGATAATCCGCATTTTACTTTGTGCGAAACGGACATTTGCGACGCGGAAAAATTGCGCGCGGTTTTTGCCGAAGGCGATTTCGACGCAATTGTTCATCTAGCGGCGCGCGCCGGCGTTCGCCCTTCGCTTTTAGAACCGAAACTTTACGCGCGAACGAACATCGGCGGAACACTCAATCTGCTTGAGTTAGCCAGAGAATTTAGTGTCCGACAATTCGTTTTCGGTTCTTCGTCTTCGGTTTACGGCGCGAGCTGCAAAATTCCTTTCTCCGAACAGGACAAAATTTCCCAACCGATTTCGCCGTATGCGGCGACGAAAGCGGCGGGGGAACTTTTGTGCCACACATACGCGCATTTATATGATATTCGCGCCGTTTGTCTGCGCTTTTTTACCGTTTACGGCGCGCGTCAGCGTCCAGATTTGGCGATTCATAAATTTTCAAAATTGATTTGGGAAAATAAGCCGATTGAGATGTTCGGCGACGGCGCGACGCGGCGCGACTATACGTATATTGATGACATTATCGAAGGCGTCAGAGCGGCGATTGATTACGAGCAGAGCGATTATGAAATCTTCAACTTGGGCGAATCCCAAACCGTCGAGTTACGCGAACTTGTAAAATTGCTGGAGGAAAACCTCGGCAAGCGCGCAATAATCCAGCGTCGCCCGATGCAGCCGGGCGACGTGCCGCAGACATTTGCCGACATTTCAAAAGCACGGTTGTTGCTGAATTACAATCCGCAGACAAAAATCGAAGAAGGTATCAGGAAATTTGTCGAATGGTTTCGCGGGCAAGCGGCAGATTCCAGATTTCAGATTTCAGATTCCAAAATTGAAATTCAAGAATCGAGCTTCGAGATTTAAAATTCAGAATTTCAGACTTCAAATTTCAAATTAAATTTTGTGAATGTCCGGTAATAAATTATAACTGCTCGCGGCTTTAAATTTTGCATCTTTAGTTTTTAATTCTGCATTAAAAATAAAGTTCCGTCTCGCCTGCGGGTCGCGTGTTCCAACGCTTATGAATCCACAACCACTGTTCGGGAAAGGCTCGAACGTATTGTTCGACGACGTTTGTAATTTTTTGCGTTAGCGCTTTTACGTCTTCTTCGGCATCATCAGTTTTTTTATAATTAACCGCCGGTTCGAGATGCACGACGTATTTTTGCTTGGCTTCATTCCAAACGGCAAAAGCCGGAAGAACGGCGGCGTTTGTGGCAAGCGCGAGTTTGGCGATTCCCGTCGTCGTCGAAGCGGACGTGCCGAAAAAATCGACGAAAACGCCTTCCTTTTCCTGCACGTTCAAATCTGCCAGAATGCCGAGCAACTCGCCTTTTTTAAGGACGCGAAACATCTGTCGCGCCGATTGCGATTTGTCTAAAGTTTTACAGCCGAGCCGCGTCCGCAAGTTATCCACAAAATTTTCCACAAGCGGATTGTCTATGCGGCGCACGAGAATATTCATCGTGTGACCGAAGGCGGGCGGCAAAAGGCTGAAAACTTCCCAACTGCCGAAATGTCCGGTAAAAAACAAAACGCCGTTTCCTTGCCTGTAGGCTTTGTCGAAATGCTCTTTGCCGACAACTTCGACAAGTTCGCGCACCCGTTCGGGCGTAAATTCATCAAAGTGCGCGACCAGACCGAGCTGGCGACCGAGCGATTGGAAAGTTCCGTTTAAGATTTTTTCCCTTTCTGCTTCATTTAATTCAGGCAAAGCAATTTCAAGATTCCGGCGACCTATTTTTTTCAGTTTTGGAATCAAAGAGCCGATAAATTTTCCCGCGCCTTTGCCGATTCGCATTGACATTTTCAGAGGAAAAACGCCGATTGCGCCAATAAGAGCGCGCACGGCGTAGTATTCGATTTTCGTTTGAAAACTGCTTCGTTTTTTCGGCATTAAATAAGGAAGTTTGAAAATTATAAACTAAAAATTCAGATTAAATTTTGGCTGGCGTTATTCATCGGTGAAATCTATTTTGTCATAAACTTCTCGGAGCGCGATTTTACATTCGATTGAAGAAAACTCAATTTGCGAATCAAGTCCGACGGCTTCGGACAAAATCCAAAATTCGTCGCCTTGTTTGACGTATTTTTCGATACGCGCTTCGTCCTGCGAAACCAAAACATATTCCTGCAAACTTTCGATGCTGCGGTAATGTTGAAACTTCTTGCCGCGGTCATAGCTTTCGGTTGAATCGGAAAGAACTTCGATTAAAAGAATCGGATTCAAAAGCGTGTCGAAAACATCGTCTTGAAATTTTGGCTCGCCGCAAACGACAACCAAATCTGGATAAGTATAAAGTCCGGTTTGCGGAACAAGCACGCGCATATCGGCTGGATACGCCTCGCAATCTTTCCCTTTCAGCTTTTGTCTTAACTCGCCACCGATATTCCACGCGACGACGTTATGTCGGCGTTTTGCGCCCGACATCGCAAAGATTTCGCCGTTAAAATATTCGTGCTTCGTTTCAGATTTTCGCTCGAATTCGAGATACTCTTCAGGCGTTAATTTTGTTTTCGGAATCGCGCTCATTTTCTTTCTCCAATCCAACGCTTTGTTTCGACTATTTCATCAATTTTATTTTCTAATTTCGTGAGTTTGGAAAGTTCTTTTTTAAAATCATCGCTGCCTTCTCTACAACCTTGATAATGGACAATACTTTTTATTTTTCCATTAATCTGAATTGATGTTGTAGCTGATGGAGCATCAGTCCATTGATAGCAATTTTGAGTGTCGTATTTTCCGTTCAAATTAAAATAGTCTGAATTCTCAAATGCCTTTACCAATTGATTTACTTTTTCTACGGAAATTTTGTCTTCTGCCTTTCCTTTAATTTTTGTAAAATCCAATCCTTCAAATGAAGCTGTTCCGTCGGATTTGACGGATAATTTGTAAGCGGGACAACTGCCGTAACAATTTGTTCTTTCCAACGTTATCAGCAAATCGTCTGGTATTGTTTGAGGAACCGTCTGATTTTGAAGCGGCTCATTGTTTTTAACTGAACCGCAATCTAAATAAAACAGCAAAAAGACAACCAGCAAAAATTTTGCATAGACCATAAAATTTACCTCATGATTTTATGCCGCGACTTTTTCCACGCGATTATAAACCGTATCGCGTTCGACTGCTTCAAACCCGGCGTTTTCAATCATTGTAATCAATTCTGCGCGCGACATTTTAACTTCGCCGTTTTCGACCGCATAGCTTTCCGTTAGCTCGCCGCCATCGGTGATTGTGCCGTCAAGGTCATTTGCCCCAAAATGAAGCGCGGTTTGCGCCGTCGCTTTGCCGAGCATTACCCAATACGCTTTGATGTGGTCGAAATTATCAATCATCAGGCGCGAGACGGCGATTGTTTTCAAATTATCAATCGCATCCGGTCCCGGCAACGACGATAAAGCCGTCCCGTTCGGATAAAATGCGAGCGGAATAAAACATTGAAAACCGCCGGTTTTGTCCTGCTGTTCGCGCAGTTTTACAA
>JALYZF010000291.1 GCA_030948995.1 Acidobacteriota bacterium | reverse complement strand
GTTTCTTTGCCGAGATAATGGTCAATCCGGTAAATTTGTTTCTCGGTTAAAATTTTAGCCAGCTCGCGGTTGAGTTTTCTGGCAGATTCGAGGTCGCGCCCGAATGGTTTCTCGAATATAAAACGCCGCCACAAACCGTTCTCTTCTTTACCCAAGCCGTTTTTGTAAATTTTTCCGGCAACATTGGCGAAAAGTTGCGGCGGCGTAGCGAGATAATAAAAAAAGTTTTCGGGAATGTTATGCTTTTCGCAAATTTCGGCGAGCAAATCTTTTATGTCTTTGAACAGCTTTTTGTCGTCGTCAAAATCACCGCCCGTATAATACGTTCTGTCTTCAAACCATTTGACGAGTTTTTCGTTCGGCTTACCGTCAACAAATTCCTTCAAATCGTCAATGGTTTTCTTGCGAAAATCCTTTGTCTCCAATTCCTGCCGCCCAACGCCGACGATGGCGAAATTGTCCGGCAAAAAACCTTCTTTCGCCAGATTATAAAGTGCCGGAAAAAGTTTGCGTTTCGTTAAATCGCCCGTCGCGCCGAAAATCACCATCACGCACGGCTCGACTTTTCGCTGTGTATTGTTCATATCTTCGTTGTCGCCTAAAAATTTATTTGAAGTTTATCACGAAGTTTTAATTCTAACTCGTTCATCTCGCCGTTATCAATTTCGTGGTCATACCCGCAAAGATGCAAAACGCCGTGCAGAATTAATTGTTTGATTTCCGTGTCTATATCCAAATCGTTTTCGCGCGCCTGTTTTTCCGCCTGTTCGACTGAAATTATAATATCACCGAGAATATCTTCGTCCGTTTCAAATTCGTCGGCTTCAAACGGAAAAGATAAAACATCAGTCGTAGAATTTTTGCCGCGAAAGTTTTTATTCAACTCGCGCATTTTGCGGTCGGAAACAAAAGCAATCGTCGCGGATTTTTCTTTTGCTTCGGGTATATTTTCAATCGCGCGTTCGACGAACATTTGAAAACCTTCAATTTTGATTTTGATTTTGCGTTGATTGTTGATTACTTCGGGCATTCGAAAAGATTCAAATTTCAATCAAGAATTTTTGTTTTGTTCACCTTGAATTTCTTTCTCGTTCAGGTGATTTTCGTAAGCCTTAACAATCAACTGCACGAGTTTATGTCGCACAACGTCTTTGTCGGTAAAGCGTATAAACTCAATGCCTTCGAGATTGCCCAAAACTTCCTGCGCTTCTTTCAGACCGCTTCGTTGTCCGCGCGGCAAGTCAATCTGCGTGATGTCGCCCGTGACGACGGCTTTCGAGCCGAAACCGATTCGCGTCAGGAACATTTTCATCTGCTCGCTCGTCGTGTTTTGCGCTTCGTCGAGAATGATGAAAGCATCCGCAAGCGTGCGCCCGCGCATAAAAGCCAGCGGCGCGACTTCGATAATTCGTTTCTCTAACATTTTCGCAACTCTCTCGCCGTCAACAAGGTCGAAAAGCGCATCGTAGAGCGGGCGCAGGTAAGGGTCAACTTTGTCCTGCAAATCGCCGGGCAGAAATCCTAGTTTTTCTCCGGCTTCGACAGCCGGACGAGTCAGAATTATGCGTGAAACTTGTTTTTGAAAAAGCGCGTTGACGGCTAAAGCGACAGCCAAAAATGACTTTCCCGTTCCCGCCGGACCGATTCCGAAGGTCAAATCGTTTTTCAAAATCGCGTCAATATATTTTCTTTGATTGGCGGTTTTCGCCGTAACCTGTTTTTTGCCCGACGGATTAAAGCGCGATTTTGTAAAATAATCTTTTAGAGAATATGTGCGGTCTTCGGTGATTTGTTTGAAAGCATCGCGCAGTTCTTTATCCGAAAAAGCGTTGCCGCCGGCAAAAAGGTCGGAAAAATCATTGAGGATTTGTTCGACGGTTTTAATGTCGTTTGGGTCGCCGTCGAGCAGAAGTTCGTTGCCGCGCGCGCCGATTGTGATGTCGAGAAGTGTTTCGAGATATTTTATGTTCTGGTCTTGGACGCCGAAAAGAGTTTTCAAGCCTTGCGGCGGAAGTTCGATTTTTTTTAAGTTACTCAAATTTGAAAAAGTTTCCTCAAACGGTGAAATTTTGAATTTATAAAACGAGGCTACTAGAAACGCTTTGGTCGTGTCAATAAATTTAACGAAAAATTAAGTTTTTATATTCAAAAAAACTTTCAAATTCATTTTACTTGTGCGATGATAAAGCATCGAAAAATTAACGAGCGGCAGTTAAACAAGGTATTACCGTCGCATTAAGAAGGCTTTCAAGGGCGGAGGTCAAAAGGGATGACAAAAGACGAAACGCAAACTTTGACGTTGGTTTCAAAAGATTTGCAGAGAGAATTTGAGCCTAAAACTCAAAAACGTATCGAGATTAAAGAAACAGAAACCGTAATTTCAGCCGAAACGATTTCGGCGCGGGATTTTTCGGCTGTATTTGCCCGTTTGAAAAAATCCGCGCGTAAAAAATCATCCGGTATTTTGTAAAACCAAGCAAGAAATTACAACTTATTTTTTCAGTAACCTGTCAACAATCGCCCGCAGTTTGCCTGCCGAATTTTTCAACAAGTCGGTTCTTTCCGCGAACCACTTTTCATCATTCGTTTCATTTTCTCTCTCGACCGCCAAAGCGCGGCGCGTTTCTTCCGGCGCTGTGCCGCCGTAGATTCCGCGTATTTTAACGAAATTTTCGGCTGACATCGCTTGCACAGTTTCTTCGGCGGAAAGTGAAAGCTCTTTGCCCGTAACTTCTTTTGCCGCGTTTTGCAAAATCGCGTGCGTAATTTCGCTTTTGTTTTCGATTGCGTTTTTAACTGCTTCGGCGACGATTTTATGAGCGATGCGAAACGATAAATTTTCACGCCGCACGATTGTATCGGCAAGTTCCGTTACGGTTATGAAATTTTCACCGGCGCGACGGCGCAAAATTTCCGTGTCGAATGTCGCGGTTTTGAGCGTATTTCCAAACAAAGACACGGCGCGACGGGCGTCCCGCATCGCGCCATAAATCAGCGGCTGAATATCGTCTTCCGAATCGTTGATGTCGCCGAACGGCGTGTTGTGAACGGCGGTTAACACGCCCAAAGATTGTCCTAAACCTTTGCTGGCAATCGCCCGAACGTGTTCCAACGCCACGGGGTTGCGTTTCTGCGGCATAATTGAAGAAGTCTGCACGTAACCGTCAGAAAGGCGAATCACGCCAAATTCCTGCATCGCCATCAGCAGAAATTCCTGAGCGAATTTTCCGACGTTGACTAAAAGGGCTGAAACCGCGCCGAGCGCTTCGGTAAAATAATCAATCGAAGCGATTGAAGCATAGGAATTAGCCGTCGGCGCGGCAAAGCCTAAAAGTTCAGCCGTCCGTTGGCGGTTAATCGGAAAGCCGGTTGTCGTAATCGCACACGCGCCGAGCGGACAATAATTCATATTTTCAAACGCGCGCTGGAGACGTTTAATGTCGCGCCCCAAATTTTCGGCAATAGCCAGAAGAAAATGCGCGAGCGTCGAAGGCTGCGCCGGTTGCGTGTGTGTGTAAGCCGGAATCAGAGTTTCGTGATGCCGCGCGGCTAAATCGAGAAAAACTTGCCGCAAATCAAGCGTCGCCCGTAAAAGAGTTAAAGTATCTTGACGCAGCCGAAGCCGATAAATCGTTACGTCAATATCGTTTCGGCTACGCGCCGTGTGTAGTTTTCCGGCAACGTCGGCGTCGCAGTTTTCCGCGATTTCGCTTTGCAGATAAAAAAATAAGTCCTCGTAAGTTCCGTCGTATTCGGCGGCGCGGATTTTATTCGTGTCTAGGCTTCGCAATGCCTTGAGAATCATCTTTAGCTCAACTTGCGAAATAATTTTTTGTTCGGCGAGCATTACGGCGTGCGCGTAATCAACTTCGACAAGCGCGTGCAAAAAATAAAGTTTGGCGTCTTCAAAACAATCCGTGAGTACATTTTCCGTGTAACTCGGCGCGGGAAATTTTTCTTTATTCATATTAAATATTTCAGAAAAAACAGAGAGAAAATTAGCCACAAACAAACACGAAAAGGCACGAAAAAATTTAATTTTGTTCGTGTTCTTTTGTGTTTATTCGTGGCTCAAATTTTCGGGTATTTCATTTTGCCTTCGGCAAGCTCAACAAATTTGCAAAAATGCGATACGCGCCCGGAACGCCTGACGGAAGCTGTCGGAAAAACGAATAAGAATTATAAACGTAATTTCCCTTGCCGATTTTTGCATAAACCAATCCGCCGCGATTTTCAGGGTCGCCTGCGTCGTGCGATTCGAGCAGAGGCACGTATTTTGAATCAATATCCGTGAAATTATACAAATCTCTTTCCTGCACCCAGCCTTGAAAATCGGCGTCTGTAATTTTATTCGGAAAATTAAAAACGGGATGTGCCGGAACTAAAATTTTTACGGGCGCGTTTTCGTCCGTAACGCGAACATTTGAAATTCGTTGTTCACCGTTTACCTGTGCGTCCATTTTCGCAGGATATGGCTCAAGATTTTGCTGAACGTAATCCGGTCGCTGGTATTGAACGATTAAAGTCCCGCCGTTTTTAACGTAATCGAGCAATCTGCCATTATTGGCGACAAAATCAGGGCGAACTTGCGAGGCGCGAATACCGACGACAATCGTGTCGAACCGCGCTAAATTGCCGGTCGTCAGCGCCTGCTCGTCGAGCATTTCCACTTTATAACCCATTTGCCGGATGGCTTCGGGAACTTCGTCGCCGCTGCCCATTATGTAGCCGACGCTCGCGGGAACGGTTTTTAAATCCAGCACGCGAACTTCCGTTCCGGCGTCTCTATAAAGGCGGTGCGTTTGAATATGCGGATAGGCGATAGTGTCCATTTCCTGATTGTAAATTTTGCCGCCTGCAGAAACTTCCGCGCCGATTTTGTAATCACCGACCAACGTTTTTGCCGGAATCATAATTTCAAAATTCACGGCTGTTTTATCGCCTTTCGCCTTTAAATAGAAATTTATTGAAGCGGGCGTCGCCGTCCAGCGGTCAGGCAGAACGAGTCTTGCCTGACCGCTTAATTCGCCGCGCGAATTGTTCGTAACGCTCATTGCAACCATCCGCTTTGTCGATTTCAAATCGGTCGGCACAACCCAGAGTTTTGAATCGAGGCTTATACTTGCCGCCGGAACGACATTTAATTCACGGCGAATTTCGCCGCGTATATCGTCGGCATAACGATATTGAACCGGCTGGCGAATTGTAATTTCCGTCCCGCCGACATCGAGCGTAACTTCGCTCGTAACGAGCGGCGCTGCGAATGGCTGGCTCTTGGCATCAGCGTCGTTCCAATCAAATTGATAATTCGTGCGATTTTTTTCCAACCAATACGGCGTCGTCAGCCGTTCGTTTGCCGGAACTGAAACGGTAAAAAACGAAGCCTGCGTCGCATTTTCACCGCGCGGGCGAAAACCGCCGGAATTTGTCGCGGCTGGCGGAGATGTGATGTTTGAAGTCCAACCGTTCGGAACTTTTAAGATAGTATTTTTAACCTTTACATTAGAGAGTTTCGGCGCAAAAACGCGAACCGTCGTGCCGAATGAATCGCCGCCCACGATGGTTTCAATATCGGAGAGGGCGTCAACCACAATGCCGCTTGCTCGTCTTATCGCGTCAGAAAATTCCTGTTCCTTTTGCGCCAGAAGATCGTCGGCGTCCATCCAATTTGCAGGTTTTGTGCCGTTTAATTGACTGCGAGCCGCGCGCGCGGCATTTAGTCCGTCGCTCAAAACAGGAACAATTTTTTGCGGCGACAGCGGTTCAAATTCTTTCAAAGCCCGTTCGGCAGAAGTCTGCATTTTAGAAAGCTCGCCGTCAATGGGGCTATTTGCAAGATTTACCAGATTCGGAATTCCTTTGATAGAAGTGTCAATGCCCGAAAAAACGCTCGTTTCACTCGGCACGCGCGGCACAACCGCGTCAAGCAAGCGAACGCCTGAGCTTTGCCCGCCGCGTAGTTCAAGACTGCCCATTTCCTGCGACTTATGCTGGCTCCGACCTTCAGCGGCGATTTCATAATACGAACGCCCAATCAGCGAATCATACTCGCCGGTTTCAAGCCGCAAACTCGCAACATTATCTTTACTCGCAAAAAAACCTTCGCTGACGTAAAGTTTTTTTGCTTGCCAAGGGCGCAAGCCTTCTTGAAGTTGTTCGGGAAACTGCG
>JALYZF010000285.1 GCA_030948995.1 Acidobacteriota bacterium | reverse complement strand
CTCTCGAACAGCGCGCAAAAAAGAGGATTGACCTTGAAAAGACGCCGGACACAGACAAAATAATCTTAGACTTTTTGAATGAAAATTTTATTTTGAAGGATAAAAAAGGCGAAGCGAAAAAACTAGTCTGGGTCGGCAAGGAAGTTCAGGCTGACGCGGTTTTTGTATATGTCGAAGCGGCGTCCGGCGAAGATTTGGAAGGCTTTAATTTGCAGAACACGTTTTTTTTCGATTTTTTCCCCGAACAAACCAATTTAGTAATCGCACGCTACAACGATAAAAAAGCCGACCTTTTATTTAAGGCGGGCGACAAATTCAAGGAAATCAAATCGTCCAAACCAGCCGAAGAAAATTAAAAATGAAAAATTAAAAGAGGCAAGAAAATTTTCTTGCCTCTAAAATTCGGGGTGAGTGAAAGAAAACGAGGGGTGATTTATCCTGGAACCTATAACCATTTCTTGACCGACAAAAGTTGAGAAATGGTTAAAACCGACAAACAAAAAGCGAGGCTCTAACCCTTATGACAAAAATCGAAAAAACATCACGGTTTTAAAAAATGATTTTTCTAGTTTCTAAAATTTCTCTAAAAACAAGTCGTTAAAATTGCAAAATCGAAGCGATGGCAAATAAAATCAATCAAAATAATTTTGATAAATTATTACATTGGCTCGGCGCGTCTGCTGCCGAAGCAGCCAATGAATATGAACATATTCGCCGCGTTTTGATTAAAATTTTTCTCGCTCGCGGCTTTTCTGATGCGGAAGATTTAACGGATATAACTATTGATCGCGTAGCGTCAAAAATCGATGAAATAGAAACAATTTATACGGGCGAAAAAATCTTTTATTTTTTAAGCGTCGCCAAATTTATCCGGCAAGAAGCTCTTAGAAAAAAGGAAATTCAAATTAACAATTCGGATTTTGTAGATTCTCAATCGCAAACAAATTTTTTGCAGGAGAATGAACAGGAGTTTTCAAAACTTCAAAAAAAATGTTTGAAGGAATGTTTTTCCAAATTAAAGGAGAGGCACAAAACTGTTATTTTGGAGTATTACGATAATTTTGGAGAAGGAAAAATCTTGCACCACAGAAATCTGGCGGAGAAAAAATCAGTAACAATGCCTGCACTTAGAAACCAAGTGTATAGAATAAAAATAAGATTGTCCGACTGTGTTAAAAACTGCTCCGGGCAAAATAATCTTTAAAAAACGGGACGTTTTTTCGATTTTTGTCATTTAGATTAGAAAGAAATTATCTACGAATAATTTCAGAAGCGTTTTATGTCGGAAAACCTGGATAATATAAATGAACTAAGAAAATATCTGCTCGGTCAAATGACGGACGATGATGCTTTAAACAGAATCGAAGAACGTTTGTTAACTGACAGAGAATTTTTCGCCGAATTGGAAATCGTCGAAGATGACTTGATTGAAGATTACGTCGCGGGTCGTTTGTCGGGTGCGGAACTCGAAAATTTTAAGCGCCTTTTTCTGAACGTGCCTGAGAGAGGCGAGAAAATCCACTTTGCGCGCGCTTTGCGCCGATTGGTCGCGGAAGAAAATCAAAAAAAGGAAAAGAAAAAATTCGCGTTCTTCGGCAATTGGATTTTATCGCCGCAGGCAGCTTACGGTTTAATTGGGCTGTGTATTGCCGTAATTTGTTTTTCAATTTTCTGGTTTAATTTCCGGCAAAGCGATTCGGAAAAATCAATCGCCGAGCTAAAGTCAATTTACAAAACGGCAAGACCGATTCAAGCGCGGATTGCCGGGTTTGATTACTCGCCGTTCACTGTCTTGCGCGGCAACGACCGCGAAGACGCAAACAAAATCCCGCGGCGAAAAATTGAACTTGATTTAGAAAGCGCGGGCGAAAAAAATCCGAACGAGCAAAATTTCAACGCGCTCGGCTTTTATTATTTAACTGAAAAACGTTTTGACGAAGCCGCCGCACAGTTTGAAAACGCTCTGAACTTAAATCAGAGAAACACTGAGGCGCGCGTCAATCTCGCCGCTACTTTTTACGAGCAAGCGAAACTTGAAAACTCGGAAGAGAAATCAAAATTGCTCGATAAATCGCTGCAAGAATTAAATAAAACGCTTGAGACAAATCGGAATTTACCGGAAGCGGTCTTCAATAAGGCGCTGGTTTTGCAGGAAATGAATCAGCCGAAGGAAGCCGCCGAAGTTTGGAAGCAGTATCTCGAACAAGATGCGAATTCAAAATGGGCAGACGAAGCGCGTGCGAATCTGCGCGCGCTCGAAGGAAGTTAAACGCATCTCCGAAATTTTCGGAGAATTTTGCGGGACGAAACTTTAACGAGTTTCGTCCTTTTTAATTTTTCCACAAGTCTCGTGTTACAATTTTCACAAATTTTTCAGTTTTTGGAGCAATCAATGAAATTAGCAATGAACGGCGCAACGACAATGCGCGCCGATTTGGAAACCGACATTCGAGCGGCGAGCGCGGCGGGCTTTGAACTCATCGAAATCTGGGCGGCAAAACTGCGCGAATTTTTGAAAACGCATTCGGTCGCGGATTTAAAAAGTCTGCTCGATGAAAATAGTATCGAACCATATTCAATAAATTCAATCGAACATATAACTTTTAGAAACGACGCGGATTACGCGCAAATCAAAGCCGAATGCGAGGAATATTCAAAGATTGCGACTGAAATTAATTGTCCGTATGTCGTCGTCGTGCCGGGAAAACTGCCGGAGAATGCAAGCGAAGATGAAATCATAGAAGAATCCGTCAGAGTTTTAAACGAGCTTGCCGATATTGCCGAAAAACATAACGTCGGCTTGGCGTTTGAATTTTTAGGACAAGCCGATTGCAGCGTTCAAACTCTCGATTTAGACAAAAAAATTATCGAGCGAATCAATCGCAAAAACGTCGGATTGGTTATTGATACGTTTCATTTTTACGCCGGAAATTCCAGCTTTGAAGCAATCGAAACACTCGACCCGGAAAAACTTTTTATCTTTCACATCAACGACGCCGAAGATTTGCCGCGCGAAAATTTAACCGACGCGCATCGTCTTTATCCGGGCGCGGGAATTTTGCCGATTCGGGAAATCAAAGAAAGATTCGATAAAATCGGTTATGACCGAATGGCTTCGATTGAAATTTTTCGTCCCGAATATTGGGCGCAAGACCCGTTTGAAGTTGCGCGCAAAGCGAAAGCGGCGACGGAAAGAGTTTTGGGTTTGACGCCCAAAGAAGCAACAGCCTAAGAAACTTACCGTTAAAATAAAAATGGACAAAGTTAAAATCGGAATCGTCGGCACGGGTTATATCGGAAACGTTCACGCGCGTATTTTTGCACGTGACGAACGTGCGGAAGTTGCCGCGCTTTACGACATCAAACCGGAACGAGCGCAGGCGACGGCGAAATCGGTTGGCGGGCGAGTTTGCTCGTCGCGCGAAGAATTATTCGACAATTGCGATGCGGTTCTGGTAACCACGCCGAACAAAACGCACGCGGAAATCGCATCCGGCGCGGTAGCGTCGGGCAAGCACGTTTTTTGCGAAAAGCCTTTTTCAATCGGCTTGACTGACGCAAAAAAACTTCTCGAGGTCGCTCAGAATTCGACGAGCGTTTTTCAAGTCGGGCATAACCGCAGGTATGCGCCGGTTTATGCCAAACTAAAGGAATTATTGAGCAAGGACAAAGCGCATTCGGCACATATAAAAATGAATCGGGGCGAATTGAAAAATCCGATTTGGACAGGTGATACAGATGTTACGGGCGGATTTCTTTATGAAACGACCGTTCATCTTTTTGATATGATGCGTTTTCAATTTGGCGAAATTGCGGAACTAGTCGCTTACGGCTCGCAACACGAATATCCTGAACTCGACGAATTTTCGATTCTCTTTAAATTCAAAAGCGGTTTTCACTGCACCTTTGCTTCGTCGTCGGACGCAAGCTGGCATTTTCCCTTCGAGCGCATCGAAGTTTTCTGCCATCACCGCACGATTATGACCGAGGAAATGGAACGCCTTTTTGATTCAAAAGGTTTCGACGCAAATTTTGAGACGCTTTCCTTTCATATGACGGAAAAAGAAGAACGCTGGGGTTATGTTCAGGAAGATAAGGCGTTTATCGACGCTATCTTAAATAAAACCGAACCGCCGGTTACGGCTTTGGACGGTTTTAAATCCGTCGA
Source organism: Acidobacteriota bacterium (assembly GCA_030948995.1). Classification (GTDB taxonomy): domain Bacteria; phylum Acidobacteriota; class Blastocatellia; order Pyrinomonadales; family Pyrinomonadaceae. Next base: position 4,318 of record JALYZF010000285.1, on the reverse strand, counting down.
GCTTGTCGAAAAAGTTTATGAAGCGATAAAGACGGGCGAGAAAATTCGTTTAGAGTAAAGGTAAAAATGGCGGGAAAGCCCGCCGCTAAACGAAGCTGCTGTTTTTATTTTGTGCCTTACCCTATATCTTTGGCTGATTGGACTTTTGTTTTAATTCCGTATTTCGCAATACGCAATAAAAAAGATGGAACGCGAAAAATGGCAACAGGCAAAAGAGATTTTAGACGCTGCTTTGCAACAAAAGCCCGAACTGCGCCGGAAATTTCTCAATCAGGCTTGCGCCGGCGACGAAACTCTGCGCGGCGAGGTCGAATCGCTTTTGTCTTCAACGGGCAATGCGGAAAGTTTTTTGGAAACGCCCGCCGTCGCGCAGATCGCAGGCATCATCAAAAGCGGCGACAAAGAACTCAAAAACGGAAAATGCTTAGGGCATTACAAGATTGTCCGGCAAATTGGCGCCGGCGGAATGGGCGAAGTTTATTTGGCGGAAGACACAAAGCTAAATCGCCGCGTAGCTCTCAAACTGTTGCCGACCTCTCAGTCTTCCGACCACAATGCCAACCGTCGGCTACTTCGTGAAGCGCGAGCCGCCGCGGCGCTCGATCATCCGCATATCTGCCACATTCACGAAATCGCCGAAACGGACGGACGCTCGTTTATAGTGATGCAATTTTGCGAAGGCGAAACTCTGGCGGAGAAACTAGGGCGGGAAACTTTGAGTCTTCGGGAAACACTCGACTTGTCGATTCAAATCGCCGACGCTCTGGCGAACGCGCATTTGCATCACGTCATTCACCGCGACATCAAACCCGCCAATATCATCGTCAACAATCAAGGGCAAGCGAAAATTTTGGATTTCGGCTTAGCGAAAATCATCGCCGAAAAGCAAGATGTCGAAAGCGAAGCGAAAACGGCGCAATTGCTGAGCGCGGCAAATATGATAATCGGAACTGCGCCGTATATGTCGCCCGAACAAGTACGCGGCAAATCGCTCGATGCGCGAACGGACATTTTCAGTTTCGGCGTTCTGCTTTATGAAATGTTAAGCGGCACACAAGTTTTCAATCGTGAAAGCCCTGCCGAGACCATCTTTGCCGTTCTCGGTTACGAACCGCCAATTGCGAAAACGCTCGCTGATGTGCCGACAGAATTGCAGCGCATCGTGCGAAAAACTTTAGCGAAAAACAAAGAAGAACGTTATCAAACGGCGAGAGATTTATTGATTGATTTAAAAGATACGCGGCAAGAATTGGAGTTTCAACAAAAGTTTGGTATTCCGCCTTCTGACGGCAAAACGGAATCGAGAATAACTCAAATTTTAGAAATCAATCCAACCGTCAAAAACCAACCGGTTAAAACCGGCGCTTTATACACAAAACGCGCCTACATTTTCGGCGCGATAATTTTGGCGACGGCGCTCGGTTTTAGCTATTGGTTTTTCTCGAATCAAAGTTCAAACACAACGCCAATCGAATCAAGCGCCGCCCGTGCGCCGAAACTTCCGCCTAAACTTTACTGGCAAATGACGGAAGCCGAGCAGTTGGCTTTTATCGGAGAACGAGCGCAGCACATTCAAATATTGATTGGCGACGAGCCGATGGAATTTGACGAAGAAGCGTCGCGGGCGATTAAAGTCGAAATTGACGATTATGTCGAAGAAAAAGATAGTTTGTCGCAAAAGCCGTTTGAAGAAGGCTTGCGCGTGATTTATGGTCGCGCCAGCCAATATGCGCCGCTTATCATTCGGGCTTATGAAGCGCGGCAAGTTCCGCCCGCTCTGGGACTTTATCAAGCGATGGTCGAGTCCGAATATCACGATTGTTTGATTTCTCCACGCGGAAGTGTCGGATTGTTTCAATTTTCACCGAAAACGGCGGCGAAATACGGCTTGACCCCAAAGGATTACTGCAACGTGGAGAAACAATCCGACGCTGCGGCGCGTTATATGGCGGATTTGAGCAGCGACTTTGGCGACGAAAAATCAAGCGTAACGCTCGTTTTGTTCGGTTATGTGGTTGGCGAAAATGTAGTGCGCGATTATTTACGCCAGATGCACCGGCGCGGTATTGCGGAACGGAGCTTTTGGGCAGTTTTGCGGCATCAGCAAGATTTACAGCCGCCTTTGAAAGACGACGGAAAAGAATATGTGCCGCGCTTCTTTGCCGTCGCAATCATCGGCGAAACACCCGAAACCTTTGAACTCTCAACGCTGCCGCTGATGACTTTACGCGAGAAAGGCAAATAGCGCGATTTCTCGGATTGTTGCAGCGCGTTGGGTTTCTACAATAAGAAAAGGAGCATTGTTAAATACGACAAGGGTAAATTTCAAAAAACAAAAACTAAATCTAAGACTTGGAGAGGCAAGTTTTGGTAATCGTTAACTTGATTGAGAACTTTTTCCGCAAAGTGTCGTAAAATCTTTTCGGGAACGTTTTAACTTAATTTGGAATATATTCGATATGATACAGTGTCAAAATTGCGGGCAGGTAAACGCTCAGGCGAGTAATTTTTGCCGTTTTTGCGGCACGAAATTTCTTTATAATCAAATGTCGAGCAGCATTAATTTCGAGCAAACGCCGCCGCGTCCTTATTCGTGGAAAACCGACGAATTTCAAGTCGCCGAGCAGCCTCGCCCGAAGACCAGACAAATCAATCAGGTCCAGCCGCTCGGCAGACAAAATCCGCCGTTTACAGCGCAACCGCCGCAGCCGCTCGTTTATCAAAAACCGCAGAGCGTCGCTTATAATCCGCATTGCCCCCGTTGCGCGAGCCAGCTTTTCCGGTATGAGAGAAAAGTCTCGAACGCCGGCTGGATTGTTTTCGCCGTTCTGCTGATAACGTTTTTTCCGCTTTTTTGGATTGGATTTCTGCTGAAAGAAGACGTTAGAGTTTGCCAAGTCTGCAATTACAGACTCGGTTAAATAAAAATTTACTTGTAAAAATAACCTTTCGGATGCTCGATTTTTACGTCCGCGTTGGTACTGAAAACGTCGATTTTGTGGTAGCCCTTTTTAAGGTGTGTGGACAGATATGTTAAAGCAAATTGACGATTGAGCGCGACGTTTAAATCGCGGAAAAACGGGTCGAAACTAACGGGCGAAGTCGAGCCTTGAAAAAATGCGCGCCCGCCGGTTTCGTTTGAAAGCCGGTTGAGAGACCCTTGACCGTTTAGAACAAGAGTTGAATTTCCGTTCTCCGTCAAACTTCCGGCGTTGTAAAACGAATAGACGGCGATGCCTTTTCTCTGCGCTTTAACAATTGCGCGGTCGAGGTCTAAATTTTGCGACGGTGATGAGCTGTCGACGCCACGCGAAACATCTAAACCGTCGGAAATTAACAGAACCGCACGCCTGCCCGTCGGCAAAGCGTCAAATCTTTTCAGCGCTTCTTCGACTTCTTCAAAAGGATTTCCCGGCGCGACCGTTGAAGAACTTGCCACAATCCGCAATGAGTCCGCCGCTTTATTTAAATCTTCGGTAAATTTCTGGCGAACCAGAAGCGAACCAGAGCGTAGGTATCCGACCATCACGCGCGAGCCTTGCGGCAGCTTGCGGATAAATTTGCGGAGACTGTCGAATTGCAGATTGACGTTTGAAGAGAGATCGTCTTGAATCAAAATCGCCAGCGTAAGCGGCGTGTTGCCGACGCTGCGGATTGATAAAATCGTCTGCAGGTCGCCGTCTTCTTTGACAAAAAGATTTCCGGCTTCGACAAATTCTTCGGTTTGATTTTCCTTGAGTTCCTGTCGGGTAAAAATGGAAATCGGAATCGTTACGGTGCGGACTTTCTGCTGTTGTTTCGGTTGATTGTTTTTGTCGTCTTTCTTCTGCGCGATGGCGACGCCGAAAAAAATCGGGAGAAAAAGAAGAAGTGCGGATGCCGTCGCCAATCTTTTATTCAACATAAACATTTTTTCTGAAACTGCGATGAAATTCCGTTCTTTAATGGTATAACATTTTTTTCCGTTTGAACTAAATTTTATGATGCCGCGAGTTTGAATAAAGTTTGCGGAGTTTGTAGAGTAAACGGGTAAATATGAACGAATTAGAGAGAAGTTACACGGTAACGCGCAAGGATTTGGCGAAGAATAAAGCGCTTGTTTACGGCGCGTGGGCGTCGCCTTTTTTGTTCGCATTGATACCTGCAATCATTTTTTTTATCTTATATCTCATCCTCGGTTCGACTACGTCTGTTGCGGCGATGTATTTTTTCCTGAGTTTGATTTCACTGGTCGCCGGCGCGGTTTTCGGGCTTGCAGTTTCCGGCGGACTTCTAATGTATCGCTCGCGCTGGTTGGCAGAGGTAAGAGAACGCATTG
>JALYZF010000253.1 GCA_030948995.1 Acidobacteriota bacterium | reverse complement strand
GCGTTGACGTTCGCAAAGTCGCCGAATTCGACAATATCGAAACGATAAAGCGCTCAGTTGAAGTCGGTTTCGGTCTGGCAATCGTTCCGCATCCGTCAGTGATTGATGAGGAAAAAAACGGGCAGCTTTGCGTTATCGAACTTGCCGAAAAAGATTGGATTCGTCCCGTTGGCGTCGTCTATCGAACCGACCGAACGCTTTCGATTGCGGCGAAAAAATTCGTGCAACTGCTCGAAAACAGTCAACAGAAATGATATAAAAATTATGCGCTATGATTTTGATTGGGATTCTGGAAAAGCCAGGGGCAATTTCACCAAACATAAAATAGGTTTTGAAAGAGCGACGACAATTTTTCGTGACCCGAATTTGATTTCAATTCCCGACGACGAACATAGCGAAACGGAAGAAAGATGGCTTACAATGGGTTTGGACGCAAACGGTGTGTTGCTTATTATTTCTCATACATTTGAAAGCGTAAGCGCGTCCGTCGTGAACATTAGATTGATTTCAGCGCGGAAGGCGACAAAATCCGAAACACAACAATATGAAGAAGGAATATGATTTTTCAAAAGGAGTGAGAGGCAAGTTTTATAACGCGGATGCCGAATTTAATCTGCCGATTTATCTCGAACCTGAAATTGCCGAATTTGTGCAAAAGCTGGCGGCTGAAAAAAATGTCGATTCAAGCCGAATTGTTAATATGCTTTTGAAAAAAGATAAAGAGATTATTGAATTATAAATTCTTCTGCAATTTTTCGTGCGGGTCTGTCGCATTAACCGAACGCTTTCCACCACCGCGCGAAAATTCGCCCACCTATTTGAAAGCGCATATAAGAAATGATTCGTTATAAGTTTTACAATTTATGTTTTTGCCGACCAGACCGAATAAAAAAATTATTCAGCAATTTCTTGATGCGCGAAGAGACGATAATTTTTCTTATCCCGAAATAGGCGCATCTCATATTGCTGCGCCCGACGGTTACAATGTTGACCACAATCGCATTCAGATTGGAAATGGGTTTGAGGATTTTAATAAAGCCATTGAAGCCGTTAAAAACTGGAAGATGTTTGAAATGTCTTGGGTTGAATTATGTTGGACAAATACGCCAATCAAAGTCGGTGAAAATGTCGCGGCGCTAATTAAGCATTTCGGCTTTTGGTCGCTGAATGCCAGCCGAATCGTTTATGTCATAGAGGAAAAAGGCGAAATCGAAAAATACGGTTTTGCCTACGGCACGCTGACCGAACACGGAGAACAAGGTGAAGAGCGTTTTACAGTCGAATTCCACCGAGCGAATGATGAGGTTTGGTATGATTTGTATGCTTTTTCAAAACCGAAACATATTTTAGCGACAATCGGCTATCCGATAAGCCGATTGCTGCAAAGGCAATTTGCCGTCGAGTCTAAGAAATCAATGTGCCGGGCAGTTAGAGGAAAATAATTTATTTATAATAAAACCGCGCCCAAAAATTTTCTGCTCTTCTAAAGCCTCGACTTTACAGACGAGGCTTTTCTTTTTACTCTGTAAAATACAAAATGTATGGAGACGAATAATCACGACGAGCCAGATAAAATTTTGCAGATTTACGGCAAGCGGGCGCAGCGTTGCTTCGGTTGTTTCGTCGCTTATCATTTAAAGGATATGTATCTCGGCGAAGACGCCAGTTTTTACTGCGAGCATTGCAAAGACGATTCGATGTTTCACTTCGACGTTTTTTCAACAATAATCGATTGTTCAAAACTGCGCGAAGTTGCCGACCAAGACCATCATCACTAAATTTCCGGTTAAAAATCTTCAATGAAAAAAGTCAACCTTTACATTGAAACAGGCGGAGAGAAAAAGACGTTTACGCTCGAAGACGAACTTTCATTCGGGCGCACGAATCTTTCTCGCGTCGTGCTTGACGATGCCGGACTCTCTCGTCTGAATACGACCTTTTTCCGCGACGAAGATTTGATTTTCGTCGTAGATGAAAAATCCACAAACGGAACTTTTATCGGCGGCGAGCGAATTTCCGGCGAGCCGCGCAGAGTTTTCGACGGCGATGAAATCACGATTGGAAGCGAAACCCGGATTCGTGTGGAAATAGCGGAAGATTCAAAAATACAAATTCCAAATTCTAAAGCAAAAGACCAAAAATTAAAGACCGAAACGCCAAGACCAAGTCCGCAATCTGCTGCACAAAATCCAAAACCTAAACAACCGCCATATGTTTTAATCGCCGCCGTTGGATTCACATTTGTGATAATCTTTTTCGCCGTCATCGGACTCGTGATTGCCAGCCGTTATGAAGGCGGCACGGGAAATTCTAAATCCAAACCGAATCAGCGAATCATCGCGTCTGCCTCAATTCCGATTCGCGTTGTTGACCCTTTGGGCGGCTAAGAACCGGACAGTCTCGACGATCTAATCGATGCGTGGGAAGTGCAGGAAGCCGAACTCGACGCTAAAGATTTGCGACCGGTTACGACTTCGACCAGTGCGCCGCAGCTTGCCGTTACAATTGCCGATTGGGAAAAAGCGCGCGCGAAGGCTTTCGAGCCGCGCAATGCGCCGGTCGGTTTGGTTTCGGGAGTAATTGTTCCGCCGGAACTTGGACCAGGACGCGAGATTAGAAAACAACTGGCGAAAATCAGCGAACTCGGTCTTAATATCAACAATCTGCCGCGCGATTTTGCCGCGCTCGCGCAGAAGCGTATGAAAGGCGAGCTTGTCGAATTGCCGCTTGCAACCGACAGTTATGTTGTTGACGTCGGCGGCAGCGCCAACGACGCGCCGTTTAATCAATTCGACCCGATTGCGCGCCAGAAAACGCCTTACGCGCCCGGTTCGGAAGGTTACGCGACGCTCTCTAAACTCGCGGCGAATTTCGACGGGCAAAAATACAACCTTGAAAACCCGGACGACCGCAAAGCGATAAAACGCCGCCTCTTGCGAATGTTTAATCCTTCGGCGAAACCGATTTTGGAAGAAATCGCCGCCGCTTATCATCAGAAATTCGGCAGACCGCTGCGGATAACTTCTCTGACGCGCTCGCTCGAATATCAATTCGATTTAACAAGAATTACCAACAACGCTTTTAAAGGCGCGACGCCGCCGCACACAACGGGCTGCACTTTCGATTTGGCGTTTATGCGAATGACGGCGGAAGAACAGAATTTTGTAATGGCGAAAATCGCCAGTTTAGAAAGCGGCGGCAAAGTTGATGCCCTGCGCGAAGAAGGGGCGACGCCTTGCTATCACATTTTCGTTTATCCTGACGGCAAAGCGCCGAAACTGTAAAGATAAAAGTAAAAAAATAATTTTAACTGCACCTTTTTACTTTTTACTTTTCACTTGTATTAAAGGTTGATTTCGCTTTTCGCTCGTCGCAAAAATCGATTTGCCATCAAGCGAATAACACACGCCTTCGCCTTGTTCGCGCGCGCCTAAATCTACAATCGTCGGCTTCTGTTTCCAAATATCGTCAAAATCCTTTGCGCCTGTTGGCAGTGCAATTTCATAACCCTTGAAATAATCGCAGAGAATCACGCGCTTGCCGTCAATTGAAATGTCGCCGCCCGTCAGCAGCCCGTCGGGAACTGCCGGAACACTAAAATCAGCAATTTTTTTGAGCGTGTTCGTTTTGGTTAAATCATAATTTGCCGCGAGTTTATAAATGCCTGAAGCGTGGCTCAAACTTTTTGTCAAAACGTAAATGTCGCCTGTCTGCGGGTGAACGAGCAGAGTTTCGGCGTCGTGCCGCATATCCGGGTAATCAAATCGAATTGCTTCCGCTCTTTCGGTCTCAATAGCATTTTCTTTGCTCGAAGATTTATTAGCATCCGAAACGGTCGGCTCTTTAACTCGATAAATCGTCATTTCGCTTTTCAAACGCTCGTTGTTGCCAATGTCGCCGACATACAGAAAACATTCGCCGCGTTCGTTTTTGAAAGCGGCAATATCTTCCCAGTCTTTGTTTTGCGCGACCGCAACTTTCCATGTTCCGAGCTTTTCGCCTTTCGAGTTTATCGCAAACAAAAAAGCGTCGTCGCCCGAATCGTTATGCGTCCAAAAAACATTTTCATTGCAGCGCGATGCCGCAATCCCGCTGTTTTCAGTAATTTCCTTCGTTGAAATTGTGCCGGCAATTTGCGGTTTTTCATAATCGTTTGAGAAATTTTTATAGGCATTACTGCTTTCATTTTTGCTTGCGCTCGAAGAAACCGACGAGCAAGCCGAAAAATTCAAACAAAAAATAAAAAAAGATATGACAAAAATGCAAAATTTGGTTATAGTTTTTCTCGACATAACTTACCCTAGCTTTGAATTATAACGCAGTTATATTTTGCGAAGTTCAAAACTTTTTTAAAAGATAAATCGTAGAGACTTTCAGATTACGCTGATGATTGTCGGAACTGAATGGTTAATCGAAGCCGAAGGCTGTAATGAAAACGCTCTGTGCGACGTTGAAATTTTGCGCGGGGTTTTTTCGCGCATTATCAGCGATTTAAGTTTGAAAACAATCGGCGAAGGCATCTGGCACAAATTTGAAGGCGCGGGCGGCGTAACCGGACTTATAATGCTGACCGAATCGCATATCGCCTGCCACACATATCCCGAATACGAAGCCGCAACGTTTAATCTTTACTGCTGCAAAAATCGTCCCGAATGGAATTGGGAAGAAAATCTAGCTGAAATACTCGGCGCTAAAAACGTGAACGTTCAAAAAATCGAACGCGGCGCAAATACGACTTTTTCCAATCCAAAATCCAAAATCCAAAATCCAAAGTCTAAAATTGCCGGAGGTAAAATTTGAGCGTTCTGAGTGCAAATTGTCCTTCGTGCGCCGCGCCGATTGAGTTTAAATCCGGCTCGACAATTGTTCTCGTCTGCCCGTTTTGCCGTTCCGCCGTTGCCAGAACCGACCGCACTTTGGAAGATTTGGGAAAAGTTGCGGACATTGCCGAAACCAGTTCACCTTTGCGCGTCGGTTTGAAAGGTGCGTTTCGCGGGAACAGTTTTGAATTGACCGGACGCGCGCAATTGCAGCATCAGCTGGGCGGATTTTGGGACGAATGGTATGCGACGTTTTCAAACGGCTGGGTCGGCTGGCTTGCCGAAGCGCAGGGGAAATTTTATCTAACTTTTTACAAACCACTTGCGGCGGATGTTTTGCTTCCCGATTTTAAAGCTCTCGCCGTCGGACAAACCTTGACGCAAATTTCCAGCAAAACGACTTTTGTCGTAGCGGAAAAAGGCACGGCGACATATCAAGCGGCGGAAGGCGAAATCCCATACAAATTAGTTCCCGACGAGCGAAACAATTACGCCGATTTGTCAGGCGCAGGCAACGCTTTTGCGACGATTGATTACGGCGCAAGTCCGCCGATGGTTTTTCTCGGCGAGCAACTTTCGCTCGGTGATATGGGTCTGGCAGATGCAAAACCCGCCGAAAGAGAAGCGCGAAAAGTTTCGGCTGCCGGAATGAATTGTCCGAACTGCGGCGGACCTCTTAGTTTGATTGCGCCGGACAAATCCGAGCGCGTAACTTGCCCGAATTGCGATTCGCTGCTTGATGTTAATCAGGGAAATTTACGATTTCTACACGCGCTTGCCAAAAATCCCGCCGACCAGTTTGTTTTGCCAATTGGTCAAAAAGGCGTTTTGAAAGACGGCAAGGAAATGCAGATTATCGGCGCGGTTGTCAGAAGCGTTACGATTGAAGGCATAAAATATTTCTGGCACGAATACCTGCTCTACAATCCAACGATTGGTTTTCGCTGGCTTGTTCATTCGGATTATCACTGGAATTTTGTTGAGCCTGTAAATCTTGCGGAAGTTACGGCGGGGAATCCAGCAGAGGAAGTTACGAAGATGAATCTAACGGAGGTATTTACGGCGACCAACAAAACGGTTGTTTTCAAAGGTAAAACTTTTAAGATTTTTCAAAGCGCGCCTGCCAGAGTAGAATATGTTAAAGGCGAATTTTACTGGCGTGTCGAACAAGGCGAAACCGTGAAGGCGATTGATTATGTCGCGCCGCCGCTGATGCTTTCATACGAAGCGAGTGCGGATGAAATCAACTGGTCGCTCGGAACTTATATGACGGTTGCGGAAGTGGAAAAGGCGTTCGGCGTATCCAACTTGCCGAAACCTTTTAATGTCGCGCCTAATCAGCCTTTTACCGGCGGATTTTATATCAAGTACGGTTTTGCGATGCTTGCTCTTTTGTGTGCAATAGCAATTTTTATGATTCCATTGGGCGGCTTGAGCAACACTGTTTTATCGCAAAGTATTGTGCTACAGCCGACGGCGAATGAAAACACGCCGCAGACTGTTTTCAGCCAGCCGTTTGATTTGAAAGCTAATCGCAATGTAGAAATTTCCGCGTCTGCTCCGGTCAGTAATTCTTGGGCTTCGCTCGATGTCGATTTGGTTAACGAGCAGAACAACGAAGTCGAATCGGTTAATATCCCGATTGAATATTACAACGGCGTGGAAGACGGCGAAAGCTGGTCAGAAGGCGGACAAAACAGCGACGCCACGATGTCTTCTTTGCCAAGCGGAAAATATACGCTGCGAGTCGAAGGAACGTGGCAAAACTTCGCGCAGCCTTTGCCTGTTTCGGTTAAAGTCGAGCAAAATGTTACGCGCGGCGTAAATTTCGTTTTTTCGTTTTTTCTTTTAGCGCTTCTTCCCGGTTTAGCTTTATTTCGCAAATGGATGTTTGAATCCAGACGCTGGAGCGAAAGTATGTTTGGCGGAACCGACTCAAGCGGAGGAAGCGGTAATGGTGATGATAGCAGTGATGATAGCGGCGACGATTATACTGATTTAAATTTATGATAAAGAAAACTCTTTTTTTGCTTTTCGGCGCGGGCATTATTATTTTTTATCTGGCGTCATCTTGGTTCGGCTGGGAATTTGCTAGTTCGGGACAAAATTCGCGCTTTGGTATGCCGTTTATTTACGGCGGTTTTCGTGGAGGAAAATAAATGTTGAATCTTTTATCTTTTATAGCGGTTTCGCTCGGTTTTATCGTCAAACTCGACGACCTTTTGCCGGTTCTGATGACGACGATAATTTTCGTTCTTATCGGCTTGGTGGTTTTCGCGGCGGCGTTTTTTATCATCGTCCGCGTCGTGCCGTTTTCGGTCAAAAAAGAAATCGAAGAAGACCAAAACACATCGCTGGCGATTCTTATCGGCTCGATGATTATCGGGATGGCGATTATCATTGCGGCGGCAATCAGCGGCAATTAAAATAAATGATGAATGCTGAACGCTGAATTATGAATTTGTTTTTATTCAGCGTTCAGCATTCATCATTCAGCGTTTGAAATGAACCGCACGCCCCTTTTATTCCTGAACGTCTTCGTCATCGCTACCTGCGGTTTGATTTACGAACTTCTGGCGGGAACGCTTTCGAGTTATGTTCTCGGCGATTCGGTTACGCAATTTTCAATCATCATCGGCGTTTATTTATTTGCGATGGGCGTCGGCTCGTATCTTTCGGGCTTTATCGAAAAGCACATTCCCGAAAAATTTATTGACGTTGAATTCGCCGTCGCCGTTTTAGGCGGATTTTCCGCGCCGCTTCTTTTTCTATCATTTTCCAGACTTTCTTATTTCAGCATTGTGCTTTACGGCATAGTTTTCGGAATCGGCGTTCTCGTCGGCTTAGAGATTCCGCTTTTGATGCGGATTTTGAAAGACGAACTCGACTTCAAAGATTTGATTTCGCGCGTTCTCGCTTTTGATTATATCGGCGCGCTCGTCGCGTCGCTTCTTTTCCCGCTTTTTCTCGTTCCGCATTTAGGTCTGGCGCGAACGTCCCTGCTTTTCGGAATCCTAAATGCTTCAATCGGCATTTGGGGAACTTGGCTTCTTCTGCCTTTGATAAAAAGAAACGTAACAATCTTGCGCGTTAAAGGTTTTGTGATTATCGTTCTTCTCGTTATTGGTTTTATCAAAGCCGACACGCTGACTTCTTTAGCCGAAGACGGACTTTTCGTTGACAATATAATTTACGCGAAAAGCTCGTCGTATCAGCGCATCGTCGTTACAAAAGGCAAAACCGGCTACGCGCTTTTTCTAAACGGCAATCTGCAGTTTAACTCGTTTGACGAATATCGTTATCACGAAGCGCTCGTTCATCCGGCGTTTGCCGCTTTTGGAAATAATCCGAAAAGAATTTTAGTTTTAGGCGGCGGCGACGGTTTAGCGTTGCGCGAGATTTTAAAATATCCGTCGGTTGAAACTGTTCAACTTGTTGACCTCGACCCGGAAATGACGAACATTTCAAAGCGCGTTCCGGCGCTCGGCGAATTAAACCGGCATTCATTCGATAATCCGAAAGTAACGGTTACAAACGCCGACGCTTTCGTTTGGCTTGATTCGGTGCAGACAGAACCTTTCGATGTCGCAATAGTTGATTTTCCAGATCCGAATAATTTCGCTTTGGGGAAACTTTACACGACGCGCTTTTACAATCTTCTGAAACAAAAATTAAAGCTAGATTCGGCAATTGTCATTCAAACCACATCGCCTTTAATGGCAAGGCAATCTTTCTGGTGCATTATCAAAACACTCGAAGCCGCAGGTTTTAATGTCAAGCCGTATCAAACAACCGTTCCTTCGTTTGGAATTTGGGGTTATGCGCTCGCAAAACTCCAGCCGTTTGACGCGCCGACAAAACTGCCGGAAAACATTGAACTGAAATTTTTAAATGACAAATCTCTCGTCTCAATGTTCGATTTTTCCGCCGACACTTCTTTGCTGCCGAATGAAGAAATCGAAATAAATCGTCTCGACAACCAAGCACTTGTCAGATATTACGAAGCCGAATGGCGCAGATTTGAGCAGTAAATGAAATTCACACGCCGCGAAATTTTAACTGCTTTTCTGGGTTTGCCGTTCGCGCTAGCTGCTTGTAAATCAACCTCTGAGCAGTCGCCTTTTCCAGACGGCGAAATCATCGGCGCAAATGTAAATATCGGTCATATTTTGCGTGAAAACAGACAGCCGGAAGTTCCCGCGAACAATTGGGAAACTGTAAAAACTGCAATCATCGGCGGCGGCGCGGCAGGACTTTCGGCGGCTTGGAAGCTGCAAAAGGAAAATTTCAACGATTTTGTTCTGCTTGAATTAGAATCGGCAATCGGCGGCACGGCACGAAGCGGACGAAACAATTTTATCGGTTATCCTTGGGGCGCGCATTATTTGCCCGTGCCATTTAAAGAAAACACGGAACTGATTTCACTGCTCGATGAAATGTCGCTCACGGATGGACGCGACAAAAACGATGAGCTGCAAATAAAAGAACAATTTCTCTGCCGCGAGCCGGAAGAGCGAGTTTTTTACAAAGGTCGCTGGTATGAAGGTTTATATTTGAACGTCGGCACAAGCGAAGATGACAAAAGACAATATGCTGAATTTCAAAAACAGATTAATTTTTGGGTAAATTGGCGGGACGGGCAGGGAAGACGCGCGTTTGTTTTGCCCGTTGCCAACTGTTCGACAGATGCGGAAGCAACCGCGCTTGATAAAATTTCTTTCGCCGGCTGGCTGCGGCAAAAAGGTTTCGACAGCCAGCGCCTCATCTGGTATTGCGATTACGCCTGCCGCGACGATTACGGTTTGCAGCTTGAGCAAACTTCGGCGTGGGCGGGACTTTTTTATTTCTGTTCGCGTGTTAGAAAATCAGGTGAAGAATCGCAGCCTTTTATAACTTTTCCCGAAGGCAACGGCAAATTCGTCAATTTTCTGCACGAAAAAGTTCGAGACAAAACTCGCCTGAAAACAATCGCGCTTGAAATTGTTCCGAATGAAACGGGTGTTAACGTAATTTATCTGAACACTGAAACGAATGAAATTCGCGGTATTCACGCCGAAAAAGTAATCTTTGCCGCGCCGATTTTTACAAGCAAATATTTGATTCGAGATTTCAAACAAAACGCGCCCGCTTTTGTCAAGGAATTTGAACACAACGCTTGGTTTGTCGCCAATTTATTTTTAAAAGACCGCCCAAAAAATCAATTTCCGAAAGATTTTCCGCTTGCGTGGGACAACGTAATTTATGAAAGTCCCTCGCTTGGCTACGTCAACGCGACGCATCAAAAGGAAATTGATTACGGACAAACGGTTTTCACGTATTATTTCCCCATGTGTTCACCGGACGGACGAGTAAAACTTTTCGGCTTAAACTGGCGCGAAATTGCCGATGTCGTTTTGTCGGATTTATCAATGGCGCACAAAGATATTAGAAATTTAACGACGCGAATTGACGTGATGCGCTGGGGACACGCGATGATTTCGCCGCGAACTGATTTTTTGTGGAATGGCGCACGCCAACAGGCGCAAAAATCTTTTCGCAATATTCATTTCGCGCATTCGGATTTAAGCGGCATCGCGCTTTTTGAAGAAGCATTTTTTCACGGTGTGCGTGCAGCAAATGAAATCTTAAAGTAACTCGTTCGATTAAGAATAAAGATTCATAGGACGAGTCAGCAGTTCAATTGGGTCTTCGACATTCAAAGCCTCGCGCACGAAAAACGGTTCGCCTGCTGTAACATTGATTAATGAGCCGAAATAACGCGAGCGGTTTTCGAGTTGGTCAATAAAATCCTTGCCCGTCAAGCGCGTCTCTAATTCTTTAGAATTCGGATTGTAAAATTGCGAAAGGTGCGCGCGAATCGCTTCGATTTTCTGCTCTAAAAAATCTGAAATGTCGACAATAAACGACGGCGAAACGCGCTGCGAAAAAATATTGTGTGCGACAATCGGCGAGTTTATTCGCTCTTGCCCGAAATCAAAATCGTATTTTTGCATCGAAGCGAGCCGCGCCGATTCACGAACTAATTGCGTGATGTGATTGTGGTCTGGATGCGGGTCGTCAATCTGGTGCGTGAGCAGAATTTTCGGCTTCAAACGGCGCAAAATCCTGACTAATTTCGTTCGCGTTTCTTCCGTTACCCAGACGTGACCGTCGGGCAATTCTAGATTTTCGCGCCCGTCGAGTTTTAAAATTCTCGCCGCTTCTGCCGCTTCTTCAGCCCGTATTTCCGGCGTTCCGCGCGTTCCCATCTCGCCCCGTGTTACATCGAGCGCGCCGGTTTTATAGCCGAGCGATTTCATTTTTAAAAGCGTTCCGCCGACCGCCAGTTCTACATCGTCGGGATGCGCGAAAATTGCTAAAACGTCAACATTCATCATTTCTCATTTACCGTTGATTTTATACTTGATGATAACCGATAATTGATAAATGATAAATGTATGAAATTTGTTGTTCTCGGCTCAGGCGACGCAGCACCGCACGCACGGAGAAGTTCGTCCGGCTATTGGTTGGAAACCGAAAGCGGTTCGATTTTGCTTGATTGTTCGGCTTCGACGATTTATCGAATGGCTCAAGAAAATCTCGATTGGGGAAACCTCGACGCTATCTGGATTTCGCATTTTCATCTCGACCATTGCGGCGGGCTTGCGCCGTTTTTGTTCGGCACAAAACACGCGGAACAAATGCGCGAAAGACGAAAACCTCTGCGGATTTTCGGCGCTTGCGGATTGAACGATTTAATAAACGCTTTTGACCGGGCGAACAATTATAATTTATTCAAACAACCGTTTCCGGTTGAAGTTGTGGAAGTCGAGCCGCTCGAAACGTTCGAGATTCTGCCGCGCACGGAAGCCGTTGCGTTTTCAACGCCGCACACAGAAGAAAGTCTGGCAATACGGATTAAAAACGCTAATGATGCAACAATTGTTTATACGTCCGACACGGGTTTTAGTAAATCGCTCGCAACTTTTGCGGGCGCTGCGGATTTGCTTGTGATGGAATGTTCATTTTTTAAAGATAAACCCATTCAAACGCATCTCGAACTCGGCGAGGCAATGTTTTTAGCGCGTTATTCAAAAGCAAAACGAGTTGTGCTGACGCATTTTTACGCTGAGTGGGACACGGTAGATTTTCGAGCCGAAGTTGCAAAATTTGCGCCCGATGTCGAAGTTATAGAAGCAAAAGACGGTTTGAGATTGGAAATAATTTAATTTTTTATTACTTACGGCTTCGCAAATCTTTGATTACCTGACGAATCTTTTCGGCGTCTTTGGCGTTCGGCGAAAGCTGTAGATATTTTTCCAGCTCGTCCGCCGCCAATTTATACTGTTTCTTTTCCCAATAAACTTCGCTCAACTCGAAATAAATTCTGCTCAACATTTTATTAATTTGCGGATAACTTTTACCATCCGATAGCTTTGCGCCAAGCTCCAATTCATTTTGCGCTTCTTCTAAATTTTGTTTTTGTACGAAAACAATTCCCAGATAATAATGCGGCGTAACGGCGCTTGGGTTGATTTCCGTCGCGTCTTTAAGCTGTGTTTCGGCATTATCAATTTCCCTTTTGTTAAGCAACGCAATCCCGTAATCGAGTTTTGCAATAAAATATTTCGGGTCGATGTTAACCGACGAACGGAGCGCATTGACGGCTTCGTCGAGTTTGCCGAGTCTCAAATACTGCTTGCCGAGTTCCGCTAAAGCGACGGAAAACTGTGGGTAAATCGCAACCGCCTGTCGAAGTTCGGCAACTGATTCTTCGGCTTTGTTAATTTGACCGAGTTCGATTCCTTTCTCGTAATGCTTGAGCGCGTCTTTGGGAACGCCGGCTAATTTGGCGTTGAGAATTTTATTATTGAGCGGCGCGTTTTTCTTCAGTTGCAGGTAAATCGGAACTCTGACGGTTCGTGGGTTTTCCGGTAATATCATTGCCGGAGAATTCGGGTCGGTTCGTATCGGCGGATTGGAAGTATCGTCGATATAAACAGGCTCTCTCGCAATTTCAAAATTCTCGCCGGCATCGATAATAACCGTGTAGCTTCCGGGCGTTAAATTAGAAAATGAAAAACCGCCGTTTCTGTCGGTAACAACCGAAAGAGACGAGTAAGAAGTGCTTTCGAGTTTGACTGTAATTGTGCCGTCTGACGGACGAACGTCGTCCGGGAAAAATATACTGCCTTGAATCGTGTGCCTGCCGCCCGTACCGGAAGTGTTTCTGCCCATTTGAGCGTAAACGGAAACCGCCGAAAAACTTAAAACAACGCTACTAAACAGCAAAAGAAAAGAAAACCAGCGATACGACCTTCTCCTGCACATAGACTTAACTCCTTTTGTGAATTTACAAATAGTTTAACAAAAAACTTCTATCAAACAAATAAAAAAGGGGAGAAAAATTTCTCCCCTTAAAGGTTTCTAATATTGAATTTTGCTCAAATTCTTAGAAACTGAATTTTGCACCGAATCTTAAAGCAGACGGCGTTTGGAAAATATTTCCGAGTCCGAAGAACGGATTAGTAATCGGCGCAATACCGGTAACTCCACTATTAATGGTAAAGGTTTGGTCTAAGGTAACGGCACGCTGAACGTTCAATACGTTAAACCAATCTACCGACAAGCGAAGCTGTTTTGATTCGCTAAACTGAATCGGATAAATCGCGCCTAAATCAAGATTATACGTGAAAGGCGAACGATTTTTACCGATTGCACCCGTCAGACCGCCGATTCCGGTGGTAACAGTTGGGGTCGGAATAATGGCGGTTCCGCGCTGAACCAGGAATCCTTCATTATTACCGTAAACCGGATGCGGAATCAACGCATTAAACGGAATTCCCGATTGTGCGTAGAAGTTACCCGATACGATAAGTTTGAACGGCGTCGTGTAAGTACCGTTAAACTTGAATTGATGCGGACGGTCATTTGGAAGACGACCATATTCGTTTTGCAGCAAACTAACCAAATCGAACAAAGAAGTAATGTTCGGGTCTGATTGTCCGTTGTCGTTGCGGAATAAGCCTTCGTAGTTACCGGTTAAACTCGAACGAACATAAGATGTCGAGAACTGGTAGCTGTTTGCAAAACGTCGGTTAAGCGTAAACTCCAGCGCGCGATAATAACGACGAGCGCGTCCGAAACAACCGATATCTACCATATTGCAAGCCTTTTCCTCGGTTGTCATAGATTCTGGAGTGCCGTTTGACGGACGAATTTCACCCGGATTGAACAAAAAGTAATGGTCGCCGTCATCGAATGAACCATCTTCAATAACCGAACCTTGGGCGCGGTAGATTCCACGAACTCCAAAAGTATAGTTTTTCATGAATTGGTATTCGCCGCCTACATTCCATTCATTAACCGATTGCGGTTTCAAACCCGGATCAATCGGAGTAGGATCGGCGCCAAGGTTAACTGCTCCTGAAGTTGCAGCAAAATTAACTGTACCGTTTGCATTTAAAACATAGCCTCGGATACCCGGAACAATTGTTGCGCCGCTGGCTCCGCCAAATGTACTGGCATTAAAGTTTTTATCCGTCTGACTGTTTAAACTACCCGCACGAACGTTGATGTCCAACGGAAGCGGCGTTTCAACATACCGCGCATAGTTTGCAAAAACTTTGCCCTTTCCTTTGCCGGTGAAATCATAAATCACACCGAGGCGCGGCTGGAGGTCGTCAAACAAATTATTAAGTTTCAAATAGGTAATACCGCCGTTTCCTTTTGCCTGCTGCAAATCCCAACGAACGCCGATATTAAATTGAAGACTAGGAATTACTTTCCAGTCATCCTGGAAATAAAAGCTCTCGACATTTGTTTTCGTATTGGCATTTAATTTGAAATCACGAATACGAGTGGTTAAACGAACCAAAAATGGATTTTTGTTGGCTTCAGCGACAGTAATGGCGCCTGTTACAGCGTTTGCCGTAAAGCCGGTAGGACGTGCTGCCACCGGTAAAGCATTAAATACGGCTGTTGCCGAACTGCTGGGGCAAACTATCGTTCCGACGCCCGCAACTGTTCGCGTAGTGCAAACACTGTAGTTATTAGTCGCGCGGAAACCTGCCGTTTGATTATTATCGGTACTTGCAAATCCCAAACCTAATGGGTTTGCGAAGGTTTGACTTGGTCCCGTCGAAGTTGTGTTGATAATGTATTTATTTTGGAAAAATTCAAAACCGTATTTGAAAGTATGTTCCCTATAAATACTTTGCATTTTGGCAGCTCCTTCAAGGCGGTTGCGTTTTTGATTTGAAAACAATCCGAAACCGTCACGGACAAATCCTCTTTGGAGCGTGCCGCCCGGAGCGAAGACATAATCTACGAAACCGGTTCTGCCCTGGTTAGGTAAAGTTCTAATATCGGTAGTTGCCGGATTAAAGCCCGCATTAGCATTGACGCCGCTTTGCGTTACATTCGCAACAGTTCCGTTTGCGTTAAGAATAGCAAAGTTATCCGAAATTAACGCTTTGTTTGCCACTGAAGATGCGGGAATAGTGTTGTTGCGTTGACGATGCAGCCCAAATGAAAATTCGCCGATATTGTTTTGGTTAATAGCTGAATTCAAACGGAAAGCATAGTTTGAACCGCCCGTTTGGATAGTTCCTCTAAAGGAATCGGTATTGGCGCCAAATCCCGAATTACCAAACAGAAATCCCTTCTGAGTCGTGTAATCGCCGAAGGTCGAGAAGGTAAAAGTATTATTGTTGTTAATCAAATAAGTAAGTTTACCGGCATAAAACGGGGTTTTGATTTTGCTTTCGACAGGCACTCGAAGCGTCTGCGTCAAGAAAAAGTTTTTACGAAATTGCGGGTTGAAAGCCGCGAAAAACGTCAGTTTGTTCTTGATAACCGGACCGCTGACATCAACGCCGGCATCGACTTCCGAAAAACCGTTAGTAGATGCGCCTGTATTCGAAAAGTTTTTAGTTTTGCGAACTAAACTTTTGTCGCTAAAGAAAGTGAAAACGTCGCCGTGAAAATTATTTGTCCCTGATTTCGTGATGACGTTGAAAATACCGCCGGTTGAAAGACCTTGGTCAGCACCGTAAGAGCCGGTTTTAATTTCAACTTCTTGGACGAATTCAAACGGCAAATTCGCGCCTGAACCGCCGAAAGCCGGATCGGTCGTCGTTACGCCGTCAAGAATGTAATTGTTTTCAGGACCGGAAGAACCGGCAACCGACGGGTCACGGTCACGACCCGAAGCGTCGCGCAGACCTGAACGAGCAACGGTCGGAGCGATTGTATAAAGCCCTTGAACGGTTCTCGAAGTCGGAAAGTTTGAAAAGAACTCGGTTGAAACGTTTGTTCCCGAAGTGTTGTCGGTTACGTCAACGCCGGCGCCGCCGCCGGCGACTACGTCAACAGTATTGACCGAACCCTTGACCGCAAATTGGATGTCAAGCGATGTTACGCGGGAAAGATTAACTGCGACACTCTCCTGTGAAAATTCATTAAACCCGGTTCCTGTTGCTTTAACTGTATAAACGCCCGGAGGCACTTGTGAAAAACGATAATTGCCTACTGCGTCCGAAGTTGTCGTCTGCGGGCGAATTAAATTACCGCCGCTGATTGTTATGCTAGCATTTGGAACGACCGCGCCATTGATGTCTTTAACCGTTCCTTCGATGCTGCCTGTCGTATTAGTTTGTGCCATTGCAGCCGTCGCGAAAAGCAGAGAGCAAATCGCAAACAGGGCAACCGCAAAAACTTTTATATTATTTTTCATACTTCAGATTTCCTTGTCTTAATTATTCTAAATTTGGATGACTGCTTAAAGTTTTGGAAAACCTATCAGTCACTGACAGTATATTTTGCAAATGCTATGCCTCAAGCAAAAATTGTTTTAACTTATTGCATCTAGGGAAGTTTCGGCGGCAAGATTTATTTCGGGCAAAGTCCGGCATCCGAAATATCGTGAAATATCCAAAATTATGAGTTGATTTTTACAAACACTTAATGCCCGACTGCTAAATAAATTTTATTTAGCAGTTCGGGACATATCATTTACAGAAATACTCAAAGGTTTCAAAAATCCAGAAGATGTCCCATTTTTTCTTTTTTGGTTCGCATATAATGTGCCGCCGGTTCTTCCGCTTCGACTTCTATCGGGACGCGCTCGACAACCTGTAGTCCGGCGTTTTCAAGGGCGAGCATTTTATCTGGATTGTTTGACATCAGGCGCACATGGCATAGTCCTAAATCGAAAAGAATTTCCGCGCACTGCTGATAATTACGCGCGTCGATGGCAAAACCGAGCCGCTCGTTGGCTTCGACCGTATCCGCGCCTTCGTCTTGCAGCGCGTAGGCGCGAATTTTATTGATAATTCCGATACCTCGACCTTCCTGTTGTTGATAGACAATCGCGCCGCGCCCTTCGCTTTGGACAAGTTCCATCGCTTTGTGCAATTGCGGTCCGCAATCGCATTTTATCGAGCCGAAAACGTCGCCCGTTAAACACTGCGAGTGAATCCGCACAAGCGTCGGCACGTCTTTTTCCATTTTGCCTTTGATTAAAACGACAAATTCCTCAGAACTCGTCAGCGAGCGGTAACCGGCAATTTTAAAATCGCCGAATTGAGTCGGCAATTTGGCAACGGCAACGCGCTCGACTGAAATTTTGTGGTCTGCCGGAAGACAGTCTTGTGAATCTTTTGCCAAAATTTTTGACTCCAACTTTAGTAAAGTAATATTGATTATAACTCTTAGACGTGGAAATTTATAGAGCGGAAATATTTGAATAAAAAGCGGAAAAATCAAAACGTAATTTTAAGACGGAAAATAAATAATCAAAGCTCTTAATTTTTGAAAATAATTTAATATTTTATGCAAGTATTTTTCGTTGTCGAAAATAAAAAGGTCGTTTGCCTTTTGGAAAACCCTACGGCAAACGACCTTACAAATTAGTTTGTAAAATTTTTTATTTCTCTTTGGCGTCTTCGTCTTCTTCCTCGCTTTCCTGATGCGCGAAAACGGTGTTATCGGTAGAAGCGAAAATTCTTGAGAAAAGCCTTTGCAAAACTTCAGAAATCCTCGAAGGTGAATTGCTGCCGACCGAAACCGGAGCAGATTCTCCGGCAAAAGCAAAATCAAGTTTAACAAGCTCTGCCGTGATATGCCGGCAAAACGAACAGCCGACCAAATGGTTGATTACAGGCTGGGCTTCGCGCTTGACCAGATTTCCTTCAACAAAAGCGGTCAGCGAGTCTTCGTCAAGATGCTCCGTGTCTTTTGCAAAATCCTGATTTGAGACGCGCAGATGTAAAAAGCGGTCTAGTAATTTTTGTATATTCAGCTCTTCCAAAGTCAAATTCCCCTTGTTTTTCATTTTCAGTTTCCGCCTCCTGCAAAAAAGAGACGGAACTTTTCGCCGTAATTTGCATAAAATGTAATTTACAGACGATAAAATTCAATCCGCTTTCGGATGCAAAGCAGGAAATTTAAGTTGTTATTAAATTTTTGTAGAGGTTCAGGTTGGCTAAATCTTCGGTAGCTAATTCCAGACAGATTTTGACTTCTTCTTCGCTCAAAGCGTGAGCCGATTGCAGTTCGGAGCGAAAAGTTTTCAGAACTTTGGCGTAACTTTTTTCCAGCCAGCGCATTATCGTTGATTCGTGAATACGGCTAGCCGGATTTTGCTCGCGCGTCGCGGATTTTCTTTGAAACCAACCGCGCAGCGGCGAATTTCCTGCTTCGACAAGCCGCGCAATCTCGCGCAGTTTCAAGTTTTCGACGTGATAATAAAAAAGCAGAAGTTTTTCGTGATTATCAAGAGCGGCAAAGGCGTTCTCGATTCCGTTCCGAGTCGCTTTTCGGTAGCGGTCTTTGGCGATTTGTTCAAGCATTTCGCTTTCACCGCCTAACTTGGATTCGGCAAAACTGGCGTGCGCGTATCCTTCGCCGACGGTTTCGTTCATTTCATCCAAGGAGACTTCGTCGTGGCTGGCGCGGTGCAAGTCAACTAACGAATGCCAGATTACGGTTCTAAGCCAGCCGCGCAGACTGCCGCGACCGCTATAGGTCGAGAATTTTGAAACGCGGTTTCCGTCAACGACGCGCGTTCCGTAAAGCTCGACATAAACGGTATCGACAACTTCCTGCGCGTCAATTTCCGTCCGCGCCAGATGCCGCGCGACTCTTTCTAAGTAAGAGCGATGATGATTGTCAAACTCCCACCAAGCGCGCTCATTCCCTTGCGCGCAAGCCAGAGCCATAAATAAATCGTCGGCTTGGATTTGCCGCAAAAATTCCTTTACTTCCTCGATGTCGGGCGCATCCGCGGAAGCATTGTAAAAATATTTACCGACGGTTTTGGCGAGCGATTCGCGGAAGCATTCAATCATAACGCCGAAATTAGGCGCATTTTCAGCACAGCGCGCGAAAATCTCGTCTATGACGGATTCACACTTTTGCAGTAAATCTTCGGTTTGCACTGTTACTGGAGGCATTGATAACTTGGCATTATAAACTATTTTTTTCGTTTGTCATAGTTTTTTTTCAAAATATCTGCGTTAAATAAAATTAAATTAACCGAGCGTTCCCGATTCCAGCCGGAGATTCTGATTTGGTGCGTCGGGAGTCGAGCTGTGAATTTTCTCTTCGACATACTGCAATTGATACAAACGCCAGTAAAGACCGCGTTCCAAGAGAAGTTCGTTATGCGTTCCGGCTTCGCGCAGTTCGCCGTGATGAAAAACTAAAATGCGGTCGCATTTCTGAATCGTTGAAAGGCGATGCGCGACAACCAGAGAAGTTCTCGCCTGCATTACGCGCTCGACAGCCTGCTGAATAAGCTGTTCGGTTTCCGTATCAATAGAGCTTGTCGCTTCGTCCAAAATCAAAATCGTCGGCTCAAACGCCAAAGCGCGCGCAAAAGAAATCAACTGCTTTTGTCCGACCGACAAACCCGCGCCGCGTTCTCGAACTTCCGACGCATAACTTTCCGGCAGTTTTTGAATAAATTCGTCGGCGTGAACTTCGCTTGCCGCCCAGAGAATTTTTTCGTCCGTTATCTGCCGGTTGCCGAGCCGCACGTTGTCGGCAATCGAACCTGAAAATAAAAATACGTCCTGCAAAACCACCGCGAAATTTTCGCGCAAGTCCTGCAAACTCCAATCGTGCACGTCAACGCCGTCGAGCAGAATTTTTCCTTTCTGCACATCGTAAAAACGCATCAATAGATTCGTAACCGTCGTTTTGCCCGAACCGGTATGCCCGACCAGCGCGATGGATTCGCCCGCTTCGACCGTAAAAGAAACATCTTTCAAAACCCAATCTTCATTTTTATAAGCAAACCAAACGTTTTGAAATTCGATTCTACCAACAGCTTTTCCGGTTTTCAAAGGTTTAACGGGCGTTTCGATTTGAACGGGCAAATCAAGCAGCAGAAAAATTCTATGCGAAGCAACGATTGCTGCTTGCAGAACGTTGAACTTATCGGACAAATCGCGTATTGGCTGAAAAAGCTGCTGCGAATACTGAATAAAAGCAATGACGATTCCAATCGTCAAAGCGTTTCCGCTTGCCGAAACGTTATTTAAAATCTGATAGCCGCCGAACCAAATTACGAGCGCGACGCCGATTGCGCCTATAAAATCAACCATCGGATAAAAAATTGCGTAGTAATAAATCGTTTCGATATTGGCGTTGCGGTAATCGTCGTTGATGTCGTGAAAACGATTTTCGGTTTTCCGTTCTGCATTAAAAAGCTGTACGGTTTGCGCGCCGGAAATATGTTCCTGCAAAAAAGCGTTGAGCGTCGCCATCCGTGTTCGCACTTTGTCGTAACCGATGCGCGCGCGCTTGCGAAACCAATTGGTCGCTGTAAAAAGAAGCGGAACGGTGATTAAAGAAACGAGCGCAAGTTTCCAATCAAGCCAGAACATCATTCCGATGATGGCGAAAATAATCACCAAATCGCCGAGAACGTCAATCACGCCCGAAGTAAAAAGCTCATTCAGCGCGTCAACATCCGACGTGATGCGCGTGATAATTCGCCCGACCGGATTTTTGTCGTAATAGGCAACTTCCTGATTTTGCAGTTTTGTATAAATCTGCGTCCGAAGGTCGAACATTACTTTCTGCCCGACGACATTGAGCAGAATTTCCTGTATGTAGCTGAAAATAAATCGAAAGAGAAACAAACAAAAAAAGGCGAAAGCAAACAGCCAGATGCCTTCCGTGCGCTTCGGCGTGATGAAATCGTCAACTGCTACTTTCGTAAAATACGGCTGCAAGCTGATTAAAATATTCGTGACGAAAGTTAAAACAAGCGCAACCGCCGCAAGCCGCCAATACGGTTTTAGGTATCGAAGCAGGCGCGCCGTAACGTGCCAGTCGTAAGTTTTCTCAATCGCTTCTTCGTGCGTTTTTTTTGTTTCTTCAGACATCTCTCGTTTTAGATTTTAGATTTTGGATTTTAGATTGGCAATGTTCATTTCGTAATTTGTGAAATTATTGAGTTTGAAAAATCGTGCGCGAGCATTCCGGCTTTACAATCGAAAAGGCAAAATCTAAAATCCAAAATCAATATGAATCGTTTTATAGACGAGCGAAAAAATAACTGGGAACGCCTTGAAGATTTACTGTCGCTGACGGAAATTTCGTCCTTGCGCGGTCTGTCGAAAGCGGAAGTGCGCGAGTTTGGCGAACTTTACCGCCGCGCCGCCTCTGATTTGGCAATCGCGCGCGCCGAAACACGCGACCAGAAATTGATAAATTATCTCAACAGTTTAGTCATCCGCGCGCACGGCAAAATTTATCGCGCCGATTCTCAAGGCGCGAATCTCGTCTGGCAGTTTTTTGCAAAGGATTTTCCGCAGACGTTTCGCAAAAACTCTCGCTATATGTCGCTGGCTTTCGGCATTTTCGCGCTTTTTGCGGTTATCGGTTTCAGCATTACTTGGCGAGATTTGGATTTTTCGCAGTTCGTTTATGCAGACGTGCGCGACGATGTTAGAACTAATACGCAATGGTGGCTCGAACTTAATCAGGCAAATCAAAAGGGCGCAAGCACGATTTTGACGAACAACATTCTAGTTACGTTTCGGGCTTTTGCGATGGGCGCGTTTTTCGGCGTCGGCGCGATTTACGATCTTGCTTTTGAAGGCGCGCGCTTAGGAAGTGTCTTTGCAGTTTGTTACAAACTCGACGCGAATTTCGGCAACGCTCTGGCGACATTCGTCGTCGGACACGGTGTAATTGAGCTTTCCTGCATTTGCATTTGCGGCGGCTCGGGAATGATTATCGGCTACGCGCTGATAAATCCGGGCGACGCGACGCGCAGCGAAGCATTAAAAAGAAAGGGACTCGAAGCGGCGCGCATTGTCGTCGGCTGCGCTTGCTTGCTCGTCGTTGCCGGAATCATCGAAGGTTTCCTGTCGCCGTCAAATCTCCCGGCATTCGTCAAAATCGGCACGGGTATCTCGACCGGCGTTGCAATGTATTCATACCTTTTACTAGTTGGCAGAGACGAAGAAATTGAGCAAAACAAAACCGCTTCCGTTTAATTTTCGGTTAAAATTTTATGCAGGAAAATTCAGATAATAAACAATCGAGTTGGGCAAAGTTTTCGCTTGGAAAAGCGTTCGGGTTGACGCTGCAATTTTTCGGTTTGCGTCTTCTCTTGGGATTGATTGCGGCAATCATTTCGCTCGTTCTTTTCGGCTGGCTGGCGGAAGAAATCTTTGAAGGCGCGACGATAAGTTTCGACGAAAACGTGAGAAACGCAGTTCACGCAACGGCGACGCCAATGCTGACCGAAGCGATGAAAATCTTCACGTTTCTCGGCTCGACGGTGTTTCTTGCCGGACTTTTTGTCGTTGTTGCCGCCGCGCTTTATTATTTGAAACGCAAACGCGCGCTTGTTCTTTTCACAATCGCAATGGTTGGCGAGGTGATTCTTCTGACCGCGCTCAAGGCGAGTTTTCATCGCGCGCGCCCCGACCCGTTTTTTGAATACGCGCTTCCGTCGTCGTTCAGCTTTCCGAGCGGACATTCCCTCTCTTCATTTTGTTTTTACGGAATTTTAGCGTGGCTCGTTACGGCGCGAATGGAAAACCGCAATCTGAAAATTCTCGTTTGGATGCTCGCCGCCGCGCTCGTTCTGCTCATCGGTTTATCGCGCGTTTATCTCGGCGTTCATTATCCGAGCGACGTTCTGGCAGGCTACGCCGCCGGCTTGGTCTGGATTGTAACCGTTGCGCTCGGCGATTTTTTTCTCAAACGACGAACCGTTAGTGAATCGAAAAACAAAAACACGCTTTAATTTTCCTCTTTTTAATTTTCCGTTCTGTTTTTGTTTACGCCTTTCGGTTTCGCCTTTACACGGGTAAAACAACTTCATTATTTTACTTTGGCAATACGGTTCGCCGTCTATACCTGCATAACAACCAACAGGATTAAAAACCGAATTTGAAGGCATTTTGATAACTTCGACAAGCTGCCCGCGAACGTAAAATTCAATTTGTCCCAAACCTTTTATCGGTTTGCCTTCAGCTAAAATTAAATTTTCAGCTTTACGTTTGACTGAGCCTTCTAATGTTGAGTAAGCGCGAATATTATACAGCCGCCGTTTGTTTAAATTCGGTTTTGAATCTTTATCTCCAAGCCGCGCAATTACAATAATTGTTTCATCAACAGGCGTTGACTGCATAACGTTAAAAAGTTTTAGTTCTTCTTGCCAACAGGGTCCCGGTCGAGCGTTTACAAATTCGCTCGGTTGACGCGGCGGCAGCGATTCTATTTGTTGTGCTTTAAGAGCAGTAGAACTATAAAACAGAAGCAGCGCATATAACACGATTTGAAATGTAATTTTCATATATACGTCGATGATATTCTTGTATACAAGTATTACCAAACAATTTTCATCGCGTATCGGATTCTCGGTAAACGGGTTCGAGATTGCGAAAGGGACATATTTCATTTGAAATATGTCCCTTTTCTTTTTACTCAAACTCGCACAAAAATGCGTTTTAAGTTTCGCCTTTACTGAGTTTTCACTTTCGCTTTGGCTTTTGCGAAATCGCCCGCTTTGATAATGGTAATGTTATCAGGCGTTAGATATTTACGCATCACCGCGTTGATTTGGTCGGCGGTCAAGGCTCGAATTTTGTTTTCAAGTTCTGCGTCAAAAGCAATCGTGCGGTTTAGGAAAAGGTAGTTGTTTAATCTGCCTGAAAGCTCTCGGTCTTGGGCGCGGGAAAGCTGTTGCTGTTGCAGCCAGCCTTTCTTCGCCGCTTCGACTTCATCAGCCGTCAAACCGTCTTTAACGAGTTTGGCGAGTTCGTCCTTAAACGCCGCTTCCAATTTATCGACGTTTTCCGGCGCGTAAATCGCGTTGGCGGAAAATTGTCCCGATTCGTCCAGCGGACTTGCTGAAAAGCGCGAGCCGACATTATAACTAAAACCTTCTTTTTGGCGAAGGCGCATTGCCAGACGCGAATTTAAGAATCCGCCGCCGAGAATGTAATTGCCTAAAACGAGCGCCGGATAATCGGCGTTGTCGTCGCGGATTTTTATGTTAAGCCGCGCCGAGAAAACGGCGTTTGCCTTATCGGGCGTTTCAAACGATTTATTGATAGGCGCGATTGCACGATATTCCTGCTTGATGCGCGCAAATGGCTGCGGGCTTTTCCAATTGCCGAAAAGTTCCTGAGTTAAAGCGGAAATTTCTTTTTCGTCAAAGTCGCCGACAACCGTCAATTGTCCGTTTGATGCGCCGTAAAAGTCTTTATAAAACTTCTTCGCATCGTCGAGCGTAACCGCTTTAGTGTCAGCGATGTCTTCCTCAATCGTGCCGGCGTAAAGCGGATGACCTTTCGGATAAATGTTAAAGGTGCGAGCCATTTCCGTTCGAGCGATAAATGCGGGTTCGCTTCTTTGACTTTCGATTTGCGTTAGAGTTTCTAGTTTTAACTGGTCGAATTCGCTTTGCGGAAATGCCGGCTCGCGCAGAATTTCGCTGACCAGACGCATCACGGCGGGCAGATTCTGGCGCGTCGTTTCGATAAAAACATTCGCGCTCGTCGCGCCGCCGAAAACAAAAACCTGCGCTTTCAATCTATCGAATTCGTCTTTAATCTGCTGGCGCGTGTGCTTCATCGTTCCGCGCTGGAGAAGCTGTCCGGCAAACTGCGCGGCATCGCTGCGATTCATCAAAGATTTCTCATCGCCGAAACGCAAAGTCAAATTCGCCACGACTGATTCGCCGCGATTTTTCTTTGGAAGAAGCGCCACGTCGAGACCGCCGATTTTCGTTCGCTTGACGCGCGATTCGATGTTTGCCGGACTCGGGTCAAATGCTTCACCCGCCGCCATCGCCGCTTCGCCTTTATAATCTTTGACCATCGCTAAAATGTCCGCGTCATTGGTATTCGGAATTTCGGAGCGGTCTGGAGTTTGGGTTGGTATGAACAATCCGACCGTTCGATTCGATTGCTTGAGATATTTGGCGGCGACACGCTGAACGTCTTCCGGCGTAACCGTTCGCAGGCGGTCGCGCGTCAGGAAATAAAGTCGCCAATCGCCCTGCGCAATCCATTCGCTTAATTCTAAGCCGACGCGGTTCGGGTCATTCAAAGCAAGCTCGATGTCTTTGAGCATCGAAGTTTTCGCCCGTTCGACTTCTTCTTTACTCGGCGCATTGCGCGAGAAATTTTCGATGGTGTCTGTCATCGTCGTTCGCACGTCGTCGAGAGAATTTTCCTTCGGCAGTTCGGAGACGAAAAGCGTGTAGCCCGGCTCTTTTGTTTGCAGATTTAAGGGAAAAACCGACGACGCTTTTTTCGTCTCGACCAGCGCTTTGTAAAGTCTGCCCGACGGCTCGCTCGACAAAACTTCAGACAAAACAGCGACTGCCGCCGCGTCTTGGTGCGCGCCGGGCGGAACGTGATAGCCCGCAATCACAAATTGCGTATCGCCCGTGCGCCTGACGGTAACGGTTCGCTCGCCGTCCTGCGTCGGTTCAATCGTATAATTAGGCGGCAAAACTCTTTCGGGTCTCGGAATCACGCCGAAATATTTTTTGATTAAATCAAGTGTTTTTGCTTCGTCGAATTTTCCGGCGACGAGAAGAACGGCGTTGTCCGGTTGATAATATTTATGATAAAACGCCTGCAAACGGTCAATCGGAACATTCTCGATGTCGGAACGCGCTCCGATAGTCGATTTTCCGTAGTTGTGCCATTCGTAAGCCACTCCCATAACTCTTTGCCAGAGAATGCGAAACGCATTGTTTTCGCCCGATTCGAGTTCATTGCGGACAACCGAAAATTCCGAATCAAAATCTTTCTTGGCAATATAGGAATTAACCATTCGGTCGGCTTCCAAATCCAAAGCCCAGTTCAGATTCTCGTCCGACGACCCGAAAGTTTCAAAATAATTTGTGCGGTCAACCCACGTCGAGCCGTTCGGACGCGCTCCGTGCGAAGTCAGCTCGGCGGGAATATTCGGATGCTTCGGCGTGCCTTTGAAAACCATATGTTCCAAAAGGTGAGCCATTCCGGTCTCGCCGTAATTTTCATGACGCGAGCCGACCAGATATGTCATATTAACGGTCGCGGTTTGTTTAGTTTGGTCGGGATAAAGCAAAACTCTCAAACCGTTCGGCAAAAGGTATTCGGTGATGCCTTCGACCGACGCGGTTTTTTGAATGCCTTCGGGCATTTTATTTTGCGTAAAAGCAGTCAAACATAAACTTAAAATCAAAAAAACAGACACAATAAATCTTTGCAGTTTCATAAATTTTCTCTCCTAGAGTTTGGGAATGTTCGGAATCTTCGTTTGATTTAACGAAGTTATCTAAAAGTTGTCTTTGTGCAAAAATAGTATCAAATAGTGCGGTAAAAAAGAAAGTCATTTCTACAAGCAGGATTTTATTTTGATAAATTTTGCTGGAAATCAAACGCCGATATTCGGCTCGCATCGATTCCGATTAGTTGACGTTCGTAATACGACAAGCGCAAAAAAATTCATTATGCGCCGGACGAAAACAATCGAAGCTCTTCGTCGCTGTGCGGCAGTTTAATCAACCTCTCGAATTTGAAGCCTATTTTTTCAAGTAGTTTTACAGAACTCACATTCTCCAGCGAGGTAATGGCGAGAATGCGCCTCAAACCTAAAACATCTCTGCCGTAATTCATCAGCGCGTCGGCAGTTTCAAAAGCGTAACCTTTACGTTCAAACTGCGGCAAAAATGCAAAACCGATGTCTGCGTCGGGCAATGTATCGCGTTTGACGAAACCACAAATTCCAATCGGCACGGCGCTTTTCTTTAATTCAACCGCATACATTCCAAACCCGAATTGCCGGTAGCTGCTCGTAAAACGGCTTTCAATATATTTGACAGCATCCGCAACGGAGCGCAGATTTCTATCGCCGATATATTTGATAAACGACGGTTGATTTAATAAATCAAGAATAAATTCGGCATCATCGCTGGTTACTTCGCGGAGAATTGTGCGCTCGGTTTCGAGAATTTTCATTTTGATAAGTCTTTACAGAAATAAAATGCTATTTCGCCTGAAGAAACATCGGCAGGATTATATAATGCACTGTCAAAACCGCAGAATTCAAAACCGATTTTTCTGTAAAACTGAATTGCCGGATAGTTTACGTTTTGCGTTTCCAGCCATAAACAACGTGCGAAAGTGGTCTTGGCATACTCAATAACAGCATCAATTAAAGCGCGTCCTATTAGTTTTCCTCTATATTCCGGCGCAACAAAGATTTCGGTTAAAACGACCCGTTTGTTCCATTCTTCAAATTTGGCGACGGCAAATCCGGCGATAGTTTTATCTTCAATTTCCGCTACAACCGCAAAATCAGCTTCGTCAATATCTTTTTTGATGAAATGGAATGGATAAATATTTTGAAAAGGAACATCGAGTTTTTCTTCAGTAATTTCAACTGACAATGCGTTGACCGTTAAGCGGTAAATATAATGGCTAACAAATGAAGTGTCGAAATTTGTTAATTGTTCACCGTCAATCGCGTGGTGCATCTCACGTAATTTCATTGTCTAATGTCCACTTCTCAGGCATTAATTACTTATTGATTGAAATAACATTATTTACCACATTTTGCTCGCCCGATTCGGTTTGCTGTCGGGCGTGATATGACGGGCGCGTAAAGGCAATGGTTCGATTTTAATTGCGCTTTTCCGGCACGAGCGCGATTAAGCCGCGCAACGCTTGATTGACCGATTCGGCGTCTGAAAAATATTCCTGCACGTCGGCGTCGAGAATAATCGGGCGTGTTTCTCGCGTAACGGTCGAGCCGTCGGATTTGTGAACGATTGTTTCGTGTCCGCCTCTGAAAGCGTCGGCGTGTTTGCCGCGCACGCCTTTGCTGAAATCATATTCGGCGCGAATTTCTTCCGTTTTCTTATTCATACATTTTACGTTCGGCGTCGGTTGCTTTGCGGACGCTGATAATTCTGATTCGGTCGTCGCGTTCTGTATAAACGACGACTAAAACACGATTTTTGTTTGACGTTCCGATGTCAATAAAACGATGCTCTTCGATTGAATGGTCTGGGTCTGGAATAGTCAAAGAAAACGTATCGTAGAAAACCGATTCGCCTTCGGCAAAACTAATTCCGTGTTTGCGAAAATTCGATTTCTCTTTGTTTTCATCCCATTCAAAAATCGGCATTTCAAAATTTAATCAAACGGAAACATCTGCGCTTTCACGGCTTTCGGTTTGTTGGCGCGCGTGATAAGAGCTTCTCGTTAAAGGCGACGATTCGACGTGCTTAAATCCCAAACTTAAACCGATGCGCTTCCATTCGGCGAATTCTTCGGGCGTAACGTAGCGTTCGACGGGCAGACGTTTTTCATACGGTTGCAGATATTGCCCGATTGTCATAATGTCGCAGGAAACCGACCGCAAATCTTTCATCAGCGCGACGACTTCTTCAAACGTTTCGCCCAAGCCAGCCATAATTCCGCTTTTTGTTTTCATATTTGAAAACTGCGTATCGCGGAAATATGCCGAACGGTCAAGAAGTTCGAGCGTCTGCGTGTAAATTGCGTCGGGGCGCACACGGCGGTAAAGACGCGCAATTGTTTCGGTGTTGTGATTGAGGACGTCGGGACGCGCTTGCAAAACAGCATTTAAAGCCGATTCATTGCCTTGAAAATCTGGAATCAAAACTTCGACTTTGCAGTTTGGATTAAGTTCACGCACTTTCAAAATCGTTTCAGCCCAGTGATTTGCGCCGCCGTCGGGCAAATCGTCTCGATTAACCGAAGTGATAACGGCGTGTGCGAGTCCTAAATGCGCGACCGCTTCGGCGACGTGGCGCGGTTCTTCCGGGTCTAAATCCATCGGCTTGCCTTTGTTGACGGCGCAAAATCCGCAATGGCGCGTGCAGGTGTCGCCGCCGAGCATAAAGGTCGCGGTTTTATCCGTCCAGCATTCAAAAATATTCGGGCAGCGCGCTTCCTGACAAACCGTATGCAGATTTAAGCCTTCAATCAACTCTAAAACTTTATTCTGATTGGTCGGGTCGCCGAGCTTTATTTTCAGCCAGTCGGGTTTTTTCAACCGCTCACGGTTTTTTCTGTTGACGAAATTTTGAATTAAAACTTTCTCTTCAATCATAAAAATAATAAAACCACAGATTACCACAAATAAGCGCAGAATTTAATTTGATGTTCCGCTCTCGTCCGTGTTTGTCTGTGGTTAAAACTGCCGCGAATCGTAAACTTCATAACCCGCGTTTTATAAATTTATTTACCTTATATTTAGCCGCGCAGTCTTTCGTAACGCTCAGCAATCGCATTCCAATCTACAACGTCCCACCACGCTTTCAGATAATCCGGTCGGCGGTTGTTGTATTTCAAATAATAAGCGTGTTCCCAAACGTCGTTGCCGAAAATCGGCTCGACGCCTTTTTGCAAAGGCGTGTCTTGATTTGGCGCACTTTCGATTTTCAATGCGCCGCCGTCCGAATAAACGAAAACCCATCCAGAGCCGAATTGTTTCACTCCGGCATCGTTGAATTTCGTTTTGAAATCGTCGAACGAGCCGAACGCGCTGTCGATTGCTTCGCCTAATGCACCGGAAGGCTGACCGCCGCCCGCTTTCATTAATTTCCAAAACATCGAATGATTAGCGTGTCCGCCGCCGTTATTGCGAACCGCGCCGCGCACTACTTCTGGCACAGCGTTGAGATTCGACAGTAATTCCGACAAAGTTTTTTCCTGCAAATCTTTCTGGTCGGCAATCGCTTTATTCAAATTATCCACGTAAGCCTGATGATGCTTATCGTGATGCAGTTTCATTGTTTCGGCGTCAATCGTCGGCTCAAGCGCGTCATAATCATATTCGAGCGCGGGCAATTCAAACGGATACCTTTGTTCAATCGCTTCATTCGTCATAACTTTTGCTTCGGTCGCCATAATTTTAATTTCTCCTTTATAAATTCTCTGTAACTTTTGCCTTTTACCTTTTGCCTTTTTCCTTTTACTCCGCCGGTCTGCCGCCCGCGTCAATTCCTTCGACGCTTGCCTGACGCACGACTTTGACGTGCAAATCGTCAATCACGCGCACCTGACACGACAGGCGCGTGTGGTCGTTTAAATCAGTCTTCGTGGCGAGAATCGCTTTCTCCGGCTCGCCAATGTCGCCCGGGTCGCCTGCGATAATTTCAACGCGGCAAGTCGTGCATTTAGCGTTTCCGCCGCAGCGATGCAGAATATCGACGCCGTTATCTTCGAGCGCCAAAACTAATTTTTTTCCTTCTTCGACTTCAAAAGCGACAGTCCCTTGCGCCGCTTCAGCAGTAATTTTCGGCATTTTACTTCTAGCTCCTGCAAAACAAATTCGGGTAAAACTTTTATACTTTGAATTTGTCATAACAGGGACGTTAAAAGCAAGTGGAAGAAAATTTATACATCGAATCTAAACGATTGGAAAAACCGCGCGTCGTTCGTTCGGAGCGTTGTCGCCGCGATACAGAACTCGTTCAAGAAACAAGCCCGACGGAGGCGCGGTAAATTTGGCGGGTGCATCGGAAGGGAATTTCAATAGTCTTTGAAAGCCGTCGTAAGAAAGATTGCCGCGCCCGACTTCGGCGAGCATTCCGCAAATTCTGCGAACCATTTTCCACAAAAAATGACTCGCGCCGATGCGAAAGCAAATCAAGTCGCCGTCGGTGAAAATCTCGCTGCGTTCGACGGCGACTGTTGTCGAATCTCTTTCATTTTCGACTTCGCAAAACGAGCGAAAATTATGTCGTCCGACGAGCATCTGCGCCGCCTGCGTCATTGCCCGCGCGTCCAAATTATCCTTTATCCACCAAACGTAGTTTTTGGCAAACGCGGTTCTTCTCGTCGAAATTTGATAAATGTAATAACGCGCCACAGCATCATGTCGAGCGTGAAAATTTTCGGCGGCGTTTTGGACTTTTATGATATTTATGTCGTGCGGCAAAAGGTCGTTTAGAGCAAATTGAATCTGGCGCGGCACGATGTTTGTTTTTAAGTCAGAAACTTTCAAATGCGCGATTTGCGAAAGCGCATGAACGCCGGCATCGGTTCTGCCTGCGCCGCCGATTTCAACGCGCCCGCTAAATAACTGATAAGCGGCAACTTGAAGCTCGCCCTGCACCGTTTTAGCGTTATGCTGAATTTGCCAGCCGCGATAGCGCGTGCCTTCGTATTCGATTTCAAGTTTCCACGTTGGCATCTTTTATTTCCCGATTTTTACTTTCTCGCGGTATTGATTTATCGCAACATAAGTTACGTCGGCTTCGGTTACGCGAACCGTTTGACCGTGCGAGCCGAAGCGTTCCGCCTCGACGACGACTTTAATCGTAATTGAAGTGTTTCCGACTTTAACGGTTTCGGCGTAAAAGCTCACTAAATCGCCGATAAAAACGGGTTCGAGAAAAACAATTTCCCGCATCGCAACCGTAACGAAACGTTCGTGCGAAGTGTGACGCACGGCTTCGACGCCGCCGGCAACGTCGATATAACTTAAAATTATTCCGCCGAAAACCGTGCCGTGCGCGTTTGTGTCGCGCGGCATCATTGTGATGCGAATTGCCGCGTCGCGCTGCATTTTCGGTTTCCGGTTAAGCGTTTCTACGCCTTCCGCAATTTTATTTTTTGCTTGATTTGCCATTTTTAATTTTGCATTTTCTCGATTGTCCAATCACGTATCGCGTCTTTTAATTCGTTCAAATGATTGTCGAAAAAATGCCCGCAATTTTCAAAAACCACTAATTTTGTATCGGCATTTTCCGCAACTTGTTTGACAAGAGATTCCAGACTTGCGAGCGAGCCGAACTCGTCCTTGTCGCCGTGAACGAAAAGAATCGGTTTGCGGCATTCCTTTAAATAGGAAAAATCGTATTTATCAACCGGCGTTCCGATGCTGATTAAGCGAACTATTCTTTCGTCATCAAGCGCGACTTCCGAGCCGACGCGCGAACCGAAGGAGAATCCGGCGAGCGTAATTTCTAAATTCGGAAATTGCGCGCTCAAATAATCAAGCGCATCTCTTACGTCCTGCCGTTCGCCGTCGCCGTCGTCGTGTGCGCCTGTTGAATTTCCGACGCCGCGAAAGTTAAACCGCAAAGTTACGAGTCCGGCTTCCAATAAACCTGCCGCAGCGCGATAAACGACTTTGTTGTGCATCGTTCCGCCGCCCAACGGGTGCGGATGACAGACGAGCGCGACGCCTTTCGCATCAATCGCAGGTTCTTTCAAAATCGCTTCGAGTTGCCCGACTGATGCCGGAATAAACAGATTGCCTTTTGGATACATAACTGAAATTTTAGATTTTAGATTTTGGATTTTGGATTGGCAACTCGGATTACTCAAAACATTTTTTCGATTCGCTTTTTAATCATTTCGATTGGCTGAAATTAGCGGCGACAAATAAAAATCGTGAATCGTATTTTAATATTACGGTTCACGATTTTTATATTTACGATTGACGACCAAAATTATTTCATCTGCTTGCGCGGAAGTTTTTCGTCCATCATCGCCGTCTGGTAAAGGAACGCCGCCAGAATTGTCGCCGCTTGTTTCATATCGTCGGCTTGAATGCGGTCGAAAACGTCTTGGTTCGAGTGGTGCGTGCGCGCGTCATACTCGATTTCGTCCTGTATAAATTGAAAACCGGGAAGCCCGATTCTATCAAACGATTGATGGTCTGTGCCGCCCGTATTTGAAAGCGTCAAAGTCGTCGCGCCTAAATCCTTAAACGGCTCTAACCACTGCCGGAAAATCGGCGCAACCAAAGCGTTGCCTTGCAGATAAACGCCGCGAATCTTCCCTGTTCCGTTGTCGAGATTATAATAAGCGGAAAGTTTTTCGTAATCCGCGCCTTTGACGAGTTCGGGTTTCGCCTGCTCGCCGCCAATCATCGCCGCCATTGCGCTGCCGCCGCCTTTCATTTCGCCAAAATGCTGCGCGACATAATTTGACGAGCCGAAAAGACCTTCTTCTTCGCCGCTCCAAAGCGCGACGCGAATCGTGCGACGCGGTTTCAAACCCAGAGATTGAATAATGCGCGCCGCTTCCATTGCGACGGCGACGCCCGCTCCGTAGTCGGTCGCGCCCGTTCCGGCGTGCCACGAATCCATATGTCCGCCGAGCATTACGATTTCGTCTTTTAACGCCGGGTCAGTGCCGGGAATTTCCGCGACTGTGTTGTAAGCCATCGGGTCGTCGTCGTTATACGCGGCTTCGATGTTGACCGTCATTTTTAATCGCTCGCCTTGCTGAATCATTCTGACAAGACGGTTATAATGCTCGGTCGCCAAAGTCATCTGCGGAATCATTTTCGCTTCGGCTTCTTTTTGCCAAGGCTGCAGGCGTTTGCTGTTGAAAAAATCCTGTATGTTTTTCGGAACTTCCTGCGCGACGCT
Organism: Acidobacteriota bacterium; assembly: GCA_030948995.1. Taxonomy (GTDB): domain Bacteria; phylum Acidobacteriota; class Blastocatellia; order Pyrinomonadales; family Pyrinomonadaceae. The sequence continues at coordinate 9,292 of JALYZF010000253.1, read as the reverse complement.
GGCTTGCGCTACAAAAATTGTTCCGCCGCTTCCGTTGCCGCTGTTATCAACCATTACCGCCGCGCCTTCCTGCGCCAAAAAGTTCAGTGTTTTTAATCCCATTATGAACCGTTCACGACGTCTTGTTTGCTGCGGTGAAGGTTGCTGCTGTTGTTGCGGACGTTGAACGGTCGCCGGGTCGGGCGCATTTGCCATTTTCGTCAATTCCTCGTCCTTGTAACGCGCTCCCATTGGACTTTCAAAATCGACTTTGAGTTCGCGCGGCTCGCTGACAAGAACAATTTTATCTTTCAATTGCCCTTTATATTTGTCGAAATCGGCGTCCGTCTTCGCGTCTAAATAAACGACATCGGCTGTTATTGCGCCTTTTGTCGAAGGCGACCACGCTTTCGGATAAGCGATTAATGGAATATCATACGGCGCAGTGATTTGAGCGTCGAAATTCTTCAACGTCCAACCGCGTCCGAATGGTCCCCACGCTTCCAGATGGGCGTTCTGCATTCCCCATTTCTGCATCTGGTCGCGCGTCCAAGCGTTAGCACGCTTCATCGCAGGAGAACCCGTAAGGCGCGCGCCAATAACGTCCGTCAGATAACTCAAAGTCTGCATCACTTGAGAATTTTTCAAGCCTTCGTTTTTAATTCGGTCGATGACATCCGCCGGCGCGGCATAATTTTTTGTCGTCGCTGCTGCAGGCGCGCTCGTCTGCGCGAAAGTCGGCATTAGAAAAGCGTAAAGCACGAGAACGCTCAACAATTTGCGTCTTAACATTATTTAATTCTCCTGAATTTTATTTAATTTTGAAAAGATTTCAAAAACAGTAGTGAACGGTGAGTGTTTAGTCAAAGACAAATTCCTTAACTCAACACTTACCGCTCACAACTCACGACTAAACTATCGTTTTCCACGTCAGCGTATAAGCGGGCGGCATGTTTTTCATAATCAGCGGACTTTTCTTTGCCTTGCCGTAGCGGTCGCGCATATGCTCGCGGAGTTTAATTGCGGAAGGAAAGTAATAGCCGTGTGCATATTGAAATGTGCGAAAAGTGCAGCCTTGCTCCATAAATTTATCGACTTGCTGCAAAATCCTTTCGCCGACTTCATTCGGAATTGAAACGAACGGCAGGCAACAGATAATAAATCCGACTTTGCCAAAGTTGGTTTTTTGGTAAAGCGAAAAGGCTTCGCAGGCGTTGCCGCGAACTATTTTCAAGGCGGGAAAATTCCGGCGTAGCAGTTTAACCAAATCTCTGTCGAGTTCGATTCCGAGATATGATTTTTCATCCGGCACAATGTCCTGCACGAATTTTGTTATCGCGCCCGTGCCGACGCCGAGTTCGAGAACGATATTATCCGCGTCCGGCTCAATGTCTTCAACCATTTCCCGTGCGAGTTCGGGGGAAGACGGAGCAATCGCGCCGACTTTCGCCGGATTTTTCAGAAATGCCTGCAGGAATTCGATATTTTCGTTCATCCGAATTTAATTGACCGAAACCGTAGCGTTCGCATCCGCGTCTGAACTTTGCGTTAAATCGTTGACGGTAATTCTATAATCGCAACCGTCGGTTTGGCAATAGCGAAACGTGCCTTCCTTCTTTGTCGTCTTTTCCAAAAGGAACGGCGCATTGCATTTCGGACACGGTTCAAGAACGGGTTTATCCCAGAAAACGGCGTCGCATTTCGGATAATTCGTGCAGCCGTAAAAGATTTTTCCGCGCTTTGATTTTTTCGCGGCAATCTCGCCCGTTTTGCATTTCGGACAAGCAATCCCAAGCGTTTCGCGTTTGATATATTTACATTTCGGGTAATTGGCGCACGATATAAACTCGCCGAAACGTCCCGTGCGAATAACGAGATTCGCGCCGTCAACCGGACATTTCTCGTCCAATTGAACGGGCGGAGCAACTGTTGTTGTCGCGCCGCTTTTCTTGTCGATTTTACGAATGTTTTTGCAGTCGGGATAACCCGTGCAGCCGTAAAACGCGCCGAAACGCCCGCGCTTGAGAGCCATTTCCTTGCCGCAATTCTCGCACGCTGGAACTTCTTCAGTTTGATTTTCAGAATTCTGTTTCTGGTCTCCGCTTTCTGCCGACAGCTGGCTGCCGACCGACGACCGTTTTTGCGAAACTTCCCGTGTCGTTTTGCATTCAGGATAATTGGCGCACGCTAAAAACTGCCCGAAGCGTCCGAATTTTATGACCATTCCCGCGCCGCAGTTTTCGCAAATCTCGTCGGTCGGAATCGAAGTTTGCTTTTTGTCTTTAATAGCAACTTCGGCGTTTTTCAAATCAACCGAAAATTTATCGTAAAATCCGCGCAGAGCGTTGCGCCAATTTAATTTTCCGTCTTCGATTTCATCGAGCGACGTTTCCATCTGCGCCGTGTAAGCCGTGTTGAAAAGGTCGTTGAAGCTAGCAACTAATAAATCGTTGACGGTCGTTCCCAACCCGGTCGGATGAAATCTGCCTTCTAATTTTTCGACATATTCGCGGTCTTGAATCGTCGTCATAATCGCCGCATAAGTCGAAGGTCTGCCGATGCCTTTTTCTTCTAATGCTTTCACCAAAGTCGCTTCCGAATAACGCGGCGGAGGTTCGGTAAAATGTTGTTCGGGCGTGATTTTATTTAGTTTTAACTGTTCACCTTGCTCGACTTTCGGCAAGTTCTTTTCTTCATCATCTTCTTCGCCTTCTGCCGGTTTCTCGTCGCGTCCTTCCTGATAAACTTTCAAAAATCCGTCGAACTTTTGCACCGAACCCGTCGCGCGAAATATAAAACGTCCGGCTTTTATATCAATCGTCGTCTGGTCAAAGACGGCGGAAGTCATTTGCGAAGCGACAAAGCGTTTCCAAATAAGACTGTAAAGTTTCAACTCGTCGCCGTTCAGATAATTTTTTAACTGGTCGGGCGTGCGATTAGCGTCGGTCGGACGAATCGCTTCGTGCGCGTCCTGCGCGCCTTTTTTCGATTTGTAAAAAACAGGTTTTTCCGGCAGATAATCCGCGCCGTAATTGCCGCCGATAAAATCTCTGACTTCCGACAAAGCCGCATCCGATACGCGCGTCGAATCCGAGCGCATATAAGTGATTAAACCGACAGCGCCCTCGCTTCCAATTTCGACGCCTTCATAAAGTTTCTGCGCTGTCGTCATTGTGCGTTTAACGGAAAAGCCGAGTTTGCGCGCCGCTTCCTGCTGCAATTTTGAAGTGATAAACGGCGGAACGGGATTTCGCTTGCGTTCTTTTGTCGTTACCGAATCGACAACAAACGTCTGTTTTCCGGCTTCTTCGACAATTTCATTTGCGGTTTTTTCATCCTTTATGTGTGTTTCGCTCTTTTTTAAGTCCTGCTCAAAACCGCTTGTTTTAACCGTCAAATCTTCGATTTTATAAAGCCGCGCATCAAAATTCGGCGGCAATTTCGCCGATAAATTCGCGGCAATCGTCCAGTATTCTGTTTGTTTAAATGCTTCTATTTCACGTTCTCGCTCGACGACTAATCTCACCGCAACTGTTTGAACTCGTCCGGCGGAAAGTTTGCCGCCGACGGTTTTCCACAAAATCGGCGAGACTTTATAGCCGACCAATCTATCGAGAATTCTGCGAGCTTGCTGCGCGTCAACCAAATCCTGATTTACCTGTTTCGGTTCTTTAAAAGCTTCTTTAATCGCGTTTTTGGTGATTTCGTTGAACATCACGCGAAAAACAGCTTTTGCAGGGCGCTTCGGCACGATTTCTTCGGCTAAATGCTGACAAATCGCTTCCCCTTCGCGGTCTGGGTCAGCCGCCAGAAAAATTGTGTCGGCTTCTTTTGCCGCTTTTTTCAAATCCGCAACTGTTCTTTTATTATTGCGTTTTTTTATGTCGGGAATAACTTCATACGTCGGCTCGAAATTATTTTCGATGTCCACGCCCAAACCTTTCGACGGCAAATCTTTGATATGCCCGATTGATGCGAGAACTTTATAATCGCTGCCGAGATATTTATTAATTGTTTTCGCCTTTGCCGGCGATTCGACGATAACTAAATTTTTTGCCATTTTGCTTTTACTTCTTCAAAGACTACTTAACCGCGAACCAAACATTAGAATAAGACATTAAATTTGTCTCGTGTCAATGCTCGTTGGTTTCGCGGTTCAAAAAAATACTTTATAAATTGTATCGAAAAAACTTTCGCTTGTTCGGAAGCTAAAAACTTCTTTTTGGTTGCCAGACTTATATTTTGGAGTCGTTCAAATCTTGCGCGCATAACGCTTTCCGGCAAGCTCTCGAATCAAATCGCGCATATCAAGACCGAGCAGCGCGGCTTGCAAATCGCCAATCGAAAGTTCGCTTTTCTCCAGCAAAAAATCGACGTGCGTTGCATCGTCCGGTGAAAGAAGTCGCCAAACTTTGCGCTCGTTTTCATTTAAGTTTGCGGGAACGAATTCGGGTTGTTTGTTTTCTTTTTCGACATCCTTGCTCGCGTTTTCAATTGTCGGCGGCAAAATCGCGGCGGCAATTTCCGGCGGCAATTCTGCAACAACGTCCTGCCACTGCTGAACAAGTTTTGCGCCGGATTTGATTAAATAATTTGTCCCGAAAGAGTTTTTCGACGTGATGTTTCCCGGAACTGCCAAGACTTCGCGGTTTTGCTCCATCGCTAATCTAGCCGTGATTAAAGAGCCGCTTCGTTCGGACGCTTCGACGAGCAGAACGCCTAAACTTAAGCCGGAAATTATGCGGTTGCGATACGGAAAATTTTCTTTCAAGGGCGGCGTATCTATCGGAAACTGCGAAACAATCGCGCCGCCCGACGTTAGAATTTCATCAACAAGGCGCGCATTTTCCTTCGGATAAATCTGCCCGATTCCCGTTCCTAAAACCGCAATCGTTTTCCCCTTGCCAGCAATTGCGCCGCGATGCGCCGCCGAATCAATGCCGCGCGCCAAACCCGAAACGATACATATATTATTTGCCGCCAAATCACGCGACAACATTTCGGACGCATTTTCGCCGTAAGTCGAGCATCGGCGCGAGCCGACAACGGCAATACATGGCGCATCGAAACACGCTTGCCACGCGCCTTTCACGTAAAGCGTAATCGGCGGGTCGGCGATTTCTCTTAATAAATACGGATAGCTTCCATCATCTAAAATTAAAACGTCGCCGCCTAAATTTCTAACCGTTTCCAATTCTTTCTCGGCTTTTTCGTGAAACTCACGCTTTAAAATACTCTCGATGCTTTCGGCGCGAAGGCGTAAAGATTCGAGCTCGCCGCGCGTCGCGTGAAAAACATTTTCCGCCGAGCCGAAACGCTCAAGCAGTTTTGTAGCTGCGCGCGGTCCGATTTGCGGCGTCATATTTAAGGAAATCCATTCTTTCATAAAATAAAGAGTTGGCGGAGGCGTGTGAGAATCGAACTCACCCAAGAATGCTCTCACAATCTCGCAAACGGTTTTGAAGACCGCGCCGCTCACCAGAACAGATTCGCCTCCCGAAAAACGGTGAATTAACTTAAACTTTTCAGTGAAAATCTGTCAAGTTTTTAAATCGAATTTCTCTGAAAACCGTTAAAGGGAAGTGTTGCTTGACCGCAAAAAGCGGCGCGTGATATTCTTATCTCTTTTGAAAGGCAGACGTTCTTGCTCTTCATATTACAAGCAATTTATCATAAAACTTTAACCCAGAGAGAAATATGTTTTTTCTAGCCTTTGCCGAAGTTCAGCTTGTGCCGGATGGCACAATCTTTATTCATATCGCGCTAATTCTGCTGATGATTTGGCTGCTTAATCGAACGTTTTTCCGCCCGATTAATCGAGTAATCGCGTCGCGTGAGCAAAATAAAGGCGGGCGTTTCGGCGAAGCGGAAGAAATCTTGCGCGGCGTCGAAGAAAAAAACGCGCGCTACAACGCGGCGATGCTCGAAGCGCGCTCTAAAAGCTACGAGCTAATTGAACGGGAAAAAGCCGAAGCATTAGCAAGACGTCAAGCCGAAATCGGAGCGGTCAAAAACGAAACCGAGCAGTCGGTTGCCAAAGAAAAAGCGGAGCTGAACCGGCAGGCGGCAGAAGCGAAAACGACAATCGCGCGCGATGCCGAACAGATGGCGGAGCGAATTAGTTCGAGTATTTTGAAAACAACTTAAAAATGGAAAATGTAAAACGGAAAATTGAAAATTTAAGCGACAGATTTTTATTTTCCACTTTCAATTTTCCATTTTGAATTTTATGGCTTTTTTATACAGCTTTATCTTAATTTTTGCCGAAACAGGCACAAATTCGCAAGGCGGTTTTATGAACTGGTGGCGCAGCAATGCCGAGCCGGTCTTGAATTATCCGGGCTTTGAAGCGTGGAAGTTTTTTAATCTTGCCGTGTTTATTGCTTTGATGGTTTATCTTTTGCGAAAGCCTTTGAGCGCCGCTTTCAAAGCAAAACGTGAAACGATTCGCGCAGAACTGATTCGTGCCGAAGAAGAAAAACAGTCGGCGCTCGCGCAATTGACCGCAACCGAAGCACGTCTTGCGCGTCTCGACGCGGAAGCGGCTGACATTCGCAGAAAGGCTGAAATGGAAGCAAACGCCGAAAAACTGCGAATTGCAGAGCAGACGGAATTTGAAATTAAAAAACTGCGCGAACAGGCTCAAAGTGAAATTGAGCGAACATCGAAACTGGTGCGCGCCGAGCTTCGTCGATTTTCTGCCGAAGAAAGCATTCGTCTGGCGGAAGGGAAAATCAAACAGCAAATTAATCCCGAACGAGACGCGCGGCTCATCGCGGCGAATATTCAATCAATCGGAGGTTTAAGCCGATGAGCGTAGAAACCGTCGCCCGCCGTTATGCCGTTGCGCTGGCTGATGTCGTTACGAAAACAAATGACGCGAGCGGCGTCCAAAATGAACTCAAGCAGTGGGAAATAATGACGAATTCAAACACTGATTTGCTTGAAGTTTTTAATAATCCCTCGATACAGCAGGAAAATAAGGAGAAGGTTTTAGAAAGTTTAATCGAGCGAGTCAAGCCGTCAAAGACGACTGCTAATTTTCTGCGCGTTCTTCTGCGGAACGGACGCCTTACCGACATTTCCGAAATTAACCGAAAGTTTGCTAGCGTTTTAGAAGAACGCAGCGGCGGCGTTTCAGCGCAGATTACATCTGCGCGACCGCTTACCGAAGCGCAAAAAACGGAAATAAAAATAAATTTAGAAAAAATGACAGGAATGAGAATCAGCCCGAATTTTGCGACCGACGATACGATTATCGGCGGCGTCGTAACTCGAATCGGCTCGACCGTTTATGATGGCTCGGTCAAAACACAGTTAGAAAATTTGAAACAGCAAATGATTAAGTCGTAAATCGTGAGTCGTAAATCGTGAATAGAAAAAACGATTTACTATTCACCATTTACGACTCACGCAAAAATATGGAAGCAATTAAAGCAAACGAAATTAACGAAATTATCCGTTCACAAATTGAAAATTTTGATACGAATATGACCGTTTCCGAAGTCGGGACGGTTATCAAGGTCGGCGACGGTATCGCTGAAATTCACGGACTCGAAAAAGTTATGGCGGGCGAGCTGATTGAATTTCCGCACGACGTTCGCGGTCTAGCGCTTAATCTTGAAGAAGATAAAGTCGGCGCGGTTCTATTCGGCGATTTTCAAAAAATTAAAGAAGGCGACGAAGTTAAACGAACGGGACGCATTATGAGCGTTCCGGTCGGCGACGCGATGATTGGTCGCGTGGTTGACGCGCTCGGCAATCCGATTGACGGCAAAGGCGAAATTTTAACGAGCGAATTTAACCCGATTGAGCGAATCGCGCCGGGAATTATTGACCGCCAGCCGGTAAAAGAGCCTCTGCAAACCGGTTTAAAAGCGATTGACGCGATGGTTCCGATTGGTCGCGGACAGCGCGAACTTATCATCGGCGACCGGCAGACGGGAAAAACCGCTGTTGCTATCGACGCAATTATTAACCAGAAGGGCAAAGACGTGATTTGCGTTTACGTTGCCATCGGTCAAAAAGCCTCGACGGTCGCACAGGTCGTCAAACGTCTGGAAGATTCGGGCGCGATGGAATACACAGTCGTTGTTTCAGCTTCGGCTTCTGACCCGGCAGCGATGCAATACTTAGCGCCATACACGGGCGTTTCAATCGGCGAATATTTCCGTGACAACGGTCGCCACGCGCTCACCATCTACGATGATTTATCGAAACAGGCGGCGGCGTATCGTGAGATTTCTTTGCTTTTGAGAAGACCGCCGGGACGCGAAGCATATCCGGGCGACGTTTTCTATCTTCACTCACGCTTGCTCGAACGCGCGGCGAAGATGTCTGATGCGCGCGGCGGCGGAAGTTTAACCTCGTTGCCGATTATCGAAACGCAGGCGGGCGACATTTCCGCGTATATTCCGACAAACGTGATTTCGATTACAGACGGTCAAATCTTTCTCGAATCCGACCTTTTTAACTCCGGCGTGCGTCCGGCAATCAACGTCGGAAACTCGGTTTCGCGCGTCGGCGGTAGCGCGCAGGTCAAAGCGATGAAACAAGTCGCTGGAACTTTGCGAATTGATTTGGCGCAGTTTCGTGAGCTTGCCGCGTTTGCACAATTCGGCTCGGATTTGGACAAATCAACGCAAAATCAGCTTGAACGCGGTCGCCGCTTAACGGAAATTTTGAAACAGCCACAGTATCAACCGATGCCGGTCGAGCGTCAGATTTTTATTATCTGGACAGTTTCAAACGGTTTAGCGGATGACATCGAAGTTTCGGATTTGAAACGTTTTGAGGAAGAACTTTTCAGCTTTGTCGAAGGCTCGCATCCGGCGGTTTTAAACACGATTCGTGATAAAAAATCGATTGACGACGATTTAAAAGCCTCGATGCGCGAAGCAGTTGAAGATTTCAAAGCGACACGCTGGAGCGGCGCGGGCAAAATGGCAAAGGCAAACGCTTAATAAGTTGTAAGTGGTAAACGGTAAGTGGTAAGTTTTTTAAATTCAGTTTTCGATTGAGAATAAACTTGCCTTTCACTTACCGTTTACCACTAAAAAAATTATGGCAAGTTTATTAGATATGCGGCGGCGGATTAAATCCGTCAAAAACACGCAGCAGATTACCAAGGCGATGAAAATGGTCGCGGCGGCAAAGCTCAAACGCGCGACAGACCGCGTAACGGCGGCGCGTCCGTTTGCCGTCAAGATGTCGGAAATACTCGGCAATCTGAGCGGACGAGTCGGCGACGATTTTTCATCGCCGCTTTTGACCGCGCGCGGCGACGAAAAATATCTGATTGTTCTGGTTACCG
>JALYZF010000248.1 GCA_030948995.1 Acidobacteriota bacterium | reverse complement strand
ACTAGATACTGTTTCGACCATTGCGCTTCGATATATTTTAAATCTGTCTTGGATTCCGCTGGCGATAGTCGTTTTGATGACGGCGGCGTTTTATCTTTTGTTTGAAAATCTGGTTTACCATCCGCTTGAGCAACTGCTTTCGGCGATGGAAAAAGCAAGGGCGGGAAATTTATCGGCGGAAGTTTTCCAGACGGATAAGGAAAACGAGTTCGGTCTGCTGGCAAAAGGTTATAACGCGATGATGCGCCAAATCCGCGAAATGACGGTCGAGCGCGAAAAACAAAACGAAATCTTGCAGGAAAAAGTCAGCGAAGCGACTGCTGAACTGCAAACGCAAAACGAGCAGTTGGAGACGGCAAATCTCGAACTTTTTCGCGCCTCGCGCAAAATGAGCGAAATGGAACGCCTTGCCGCAACAGGTCAAACTGCCGCCGAATTCGCACACGAAATAGGAACGCCGCTCAATCTTATCAGCGGTCACGTTCAGATTCTTCAAACGCAGCTATTGGAAGATTCAACGCAATCGAACCGCCTGCAAATCGTTACAAATCAAATTGAGCGCATCGAAAATATTGTCCGCGAAATGCTCGACCGAGCCAGATTTGGCGCAACTGAACACAAACCGCTAAATTTAAACGAGGTTTTAAAAACGATTTTTGATGTAGCCGAGCCGACTCTTGCAGAATCGAGAATTGAACTGAAAATTAATCTCGCCGAAAATCTCCCGTATATTTCAGGCAACGCCGAACGCTTGCAGCAGGTTTTTCTCAACCTCGTCAAAAATGCTTTGGACGCAATGCCGGACGGCGGACGACTCGAAGTTTCGACTGCGAATGCGGAGAACAAAGTTCGGGTTAAATTTGCCGACAACGGCATCGGAATGAGCGAAGAGACGCGGGGGCGAATTTTTCAAGTTCTTTTTACAACCAAAGAACGCGGGCGCGGAACGGGTTTGGGTCTTGTCGTCGTCCGGCAGATTTTGCAGGAACACCGCGCCGAAATTCAGGTCGAGAGCAAAAGCGGGCAAGGCGCGAAGTTTGATTTATATTTTCCGGTAATTTAATAAATTTATTCGCCGCCGAAGCCTCTTGAAGTAAAAGCGGTGCTACGCTTTTATTTTTGGAAACAAACTTGCTGAGAAGTTTCATACAATACGAATCTGTTCAGTTCTGTTTTGCTGTAAATTGATTATGAAAAAAATTCTTGTAGTCGATGACGATGCCGCGTCGTGCGAACTTCTTAAAGAGATTTTGTCCACGCAGGATTGGGAGATTGAAACTGCCGGAACACCGGAAAGAGCTTTGATTTTGTCGAATCAAACGAAATTTGACCTCGTTATCAGCGACATCAATCTTGAAGCGAATTTGTCGGGTCTCGATTTGCTTCAAAGGCTGCGCGAAAAATCGCCGGTCATTTTAGTTACCGGATTCGGCTCGCTCGAAACCGCCGTCGAAGCAACGCGCGAAGGGGCTTGGGATTTTATCTCGAAACCTTTTAAGGTGAGCGAGATTCTGGCAACGGCGCGCCGCGCTATCGAACAAACTCCAGAGTGGCAGAAAGCGCCAAGCGATGATTTTTCATCGGGCGCGATGGTCGGGCGCGCGCCCGCGATGATTGAGCTTTACAAGGAAATCGCACGGGTTGCGCCGACACGCTCGACGGTTTTAATTTTAGGCGAATCGGGAACTGGAAAAGAACTTGTCGCCCGCGCCGTTCACCAAAATTCGCCGCGCAAAGATAATCCTTTCGTCGCCGTCAACTGTGGTGCGCTGACCGAATCCTTGCTCGAAGCCGAGCTTTTCGGACACACTAAAGGGTCGTTTACCGGTGCAGGCACAGACCGGCGCGGGCTTTGGGAAGAAGCCGACAGCGGAACCCTTTTTCTTGACGAAATCGGCGAAACTTCTTCGGCAATGCAGGTCAAACTTCTGCGCGCTTTGCAGGAAAATGAAATCCGTCGCGTTGGTTCAAACCAAACCAGAAAAGTTGACGCGCGGATTATTACAGCGACAAATCGGAATCTCGAAGCGGAAGTTAAAGCGGGAAAGTTTCGTGAAGATTTATTTTATCGCCTGAGCGTTGTAACTTTGCGCGTGCCGCCCTTGCGCGAGCGAATCAATGATATTCCGCTTCTTGCTGAAAAGTTCTTGCAAAAAGCAGTCGTCAATACGGAAAAGAAAAATCTGCGTTTTTCCGGCGAAGCATTAAAAACATTGAAAGTTTACGATTGGAAAGGAAACGTCCGCGAACTCGAATCGGCAATCGAATACGCGGCGGTGCGCGTGCGCGGCAGCGAGATTTTAGCCGAAGATTTGCCCGTTAAATTGCTTGCCGAAGAATTTAAACAATCCGCTTCGAGAATTCATCTCGCCGAACTTTACGCTGATTTGCCGAGCCTAGACGAACTTGAAAAACGTTACTTGCTTTACGTTCTGGAAAAGGCAAACGGCAACCGCACCAGAGCGGCGGAAATTCTCGGCGTTGACCGGCGCACGCTTTACCGTATGGCGGAAAGATTCGGTATAAAGTTGGACTAAGCCGCAACTCTAACGGTTTGGAGATTGTTGAAATTTAACATTCTGCGTATTGGTAGCAGGCGGCGCGTGAGTCGTAATCGTTTCGACGGTCGGGCGGGCAAAGAAAAACGACAAGCCGTAAAATAAAAGTATCAGCAAACCGCTTGCCAGCATCAGCCAGCCGAACGTTTTGTTCAACCTTCCCGTTTGCCTTTCTTCGCTTACCATTATTTTATTCGTTTTTCTAAAAAACAAAGCGTAACTTCTTGCCCGAAAGTTACGCCGTGTTTGGTTTGAGGAGAGAATTAACTCTCGTCTGCCACCCCCTTGAAAATTGGGTATTCTCTTGAAACTTTTACCAAGAAAGAAAATTTATCGCCTATATTGAACTTTCAAATTATTTCCGTCCGAAATATCTTTCCTTCGCTGCTTTGAAGATTGGCAACCGTTGTGCCAAATCGAATAAAAATAAAAATACTGTAAACATAAGGCTTTGGTAATTTTTGAGCGGCATTGACGCTTCTAAACTTGTGGCAATTTTGCCGAAACAGACAAAAACGTCACAAGATTGAGCAGATAAAACCGGAACGCTTTACTTCTTGACACAAACCGCTCGAAACATATAACTTACAGAGATACATTTGTGATGACGGAAAAAAAAGAATTCAACTTGCCGAGCCGTATCGAATCGGTGGAACAAGCGGCGCAAGAAGCCGCAGTGTTTGCGTCTGCGTCGGGGTTTGCCGACGATGCGCTTTTTGATATTGATATGGCAGTGCGCGAAGCTGCTGCCAATGCCGTCAAACACGGCAATCGGGAAGACGAGACCAAACAAGTTGAGATTACTTTCGAGGATTCCGACGAAGGTTTTGAAATTAGTATCAGAGATTTCGGCGCGGGTTTCGCGGTCGATGAAATTCCAGACCCGACCAACCCCGAAAATCTTTTGAAGGCAAACGGGCGCGGTATTTTATTTATGCGCTCGTTTATGGACGAAGTCGAATGGCAAAATCACGCAAACGGCGGTATGATTGTAAAAATGCTGAAAAGACGTTAGAAATGTTTTTCCTTCTTGGATTTTCCTGCGTTATTAGTCTAAAATCTGCAATCAAAACTTTTCTACAAACAATTTAAAGGAGATAAAAATGGCTGAACTTAATATAACTGAACGACAAGCAGGCGACGTAACGATTCTGGATATGAGCGGCAAGGTAACAATCGGCGAAGGCAGCGTCGCGCTTCGCACAACGATTCGCCGCTTGCTTGGCGAAGGAAAAAAGAAAATTCTTTTGAATTTGGGACAGGTCGGATACGTAGATTCGAGCGGCATCGGCGAGCTTGTTTCGAGTTTCACCGCTGTTAATAAAGAAGGCGGAACGCTGAAACTTCTCAACCTGACGCAGAAAATTCAAGACCTTTTGGCAATTACAAAACTCTTGACCGTTTTCGACGTTTACGACAGCGAAAGCGAAGCCTTGAGCAGTTTTAGCTAAAACAACTTAATCAAAAAGCGAAGCGGATAAAGAGATGTTTTCTTTATCCGTTTCTCTGTGCGTTGAGTAAATTTCGACATAAATTATTTTCGTTTAGGTTTAATCTTTTCAGCTTTCCGCAGCGCGCTTTAATCTGTCCATCAGAGCTAAGCCGATTCCCACTTCTTCAACGGTTTGACAGTAAATATTTTCAATATTTTCTCTGTCGCATTCGCGGAAAAAATTAAAAACTTCGTGCGCGTAATCTTCCACCGACGCGCAGATTTTCACCAAATCAAAATTCTCTTCCGGCTTATCTAATCCGATAAATGCACTTGACTTTGAACTTTTAACTTTGAACTTTGAACTTAGCAAAACTACTTTTGCACGCGGTGAGTAATGGCGATGTTTTAATCCCGGACTTCTCGGTTGTTCATTTTCTCGCAATTGATAACTCTCGGTTGCGGGAACAATTTGACGCAGTTGTTCAAGCGTTATCGCGCCGCTTCGCAAAACAAGCGGAACGTTTGAAGTGCAGTCAACAACAGTTGATTCCAAGCCGATTTCAGTCGGTTCGCCTTGAAGGACGCAATCTATTCTGCCGTCCAAATCTTCAAAAACCGCTTGCCAAGTAGTCGGACTTGGACGACCTGAGAGATTTGCCGAAGGCGCGACCAATGGCATTTTGCAAGCCCGCAGAAATTCTTGAGCTAAATCGTTTTTCGGCATTCGCACGCCGATTGTTTCAAGATTTGCAGTTGCAATCAAAGGAACTCCTGCCGCTTTTGGCAAAACCAAAGTCAAAGCGGCGGGAAAAAATGCTTCGATAAATTTCTGCGCCGATTCGGTAATTTCTGAGACAAGCAGTTTTATATCTTCGATTCTCCCAATGTGCGCGATTAAAGGATTGTCGTTCGGTCGCCGTTTAGCTTCAAAAATTTTCGCAATCGCTTGTTCGTCAAATACATTCGCGCCTAAACCGTAAACCGTCTCGGTCGGAAACGCCACAATTCCTCCGCGTTTTATAATTTCGGCGGCTTCGGCTGGAGATCTTGTTAAAATGGTTTTCATCGCAAAAGCAGAAAGATAATGGTAAATGGTAAATGCTTAATGGTAAATGTAAAACCGTTCTTCTATTTACCATTTACCATTTACCATTTACCATTCTAAGTATGACTTTAGAAGAAAAGCTCAAAAATCTGCCGACCGCGCCCGGCGTTTATATTCACAAAAACGCGGATGGGAAAATCATCTACGTCGGCAAGGCGAAAAACCTCAAAAACCGCGTTCGCTCTTACTTCCAATCGGGACGCGGACACGACGCGAAGACACGCGAGTTAGTAAAAAGAATAGCCGACCTCGAATTTATCGTGGTCGATAACGAAGTCGAAGCTCTTGTTTTAGAATCGAACCTCATCAAAAAACACAAGCCGCGTTTTAATGTTTTACTGAAAGACGACAAGCAGTATCCGCA
>JALYZF010000228.1 GCA_030948995.1 Acidobacteriota bacterium | reverse complement strand
ATGACACTTGGAATGGAACTTTTCGCGTCGAGCAGGCGCATAACGATTACCTGCAAATTCTGTCGGACGCCGGAATTTTAGGTTTCGCCTGCGTCGCGGCTTTTATCATTTTGCTTTTCAAACAAAGTTTGCGGATTATCGCCAAATCATCCGACAATTTTAGGCGCAATGCCGCCATTGGCGCGCTTGCGGGCTGTTTCGGAATTATGATTCACAGCCTTTTTGATTTCCCTCTGCGAACGCCCGCCAATGGATACTTCTTTTTAATTCTTGCCGCGCTCTCAACGGCGACGATTAATTACCCGAAACTTTATCGCAGGAAGAAACAAAATTCGTAAACCTCAAGCTCCGATGACGACTCTGGCAAATCCCTTTTCAAAAACCATACGCATCACCCAAGGCTTTTCCAAATCGTCGTTATATTCGATTTTCCGCAAAACGCCGCCGACGAAAGTTTTATTTTCGACGAATTCCTTTAACGCAATTTTCTGGTCGAACAAAACATAATCGAACGAGTGAATTTCCAAACCTTTCGCGTCGGTTGCGACCGAACGAAGCGCTTTGTCGTTGCCCTTGACCGTACAGATGTAATTAAAAAGTTTTGAGCATTCGCCCAAAAATTTGCGCGGCGGGAGAACAAATTCTTTGCCTGTAAATGCCGCCGCCGATTTTTTCAATTCATACCAGACGGCGTTCTCGGCGACCGCATCATTAGCTTCACGCAGTTTTAGAATTTTACCCGAAAGAGCGAAAAGATAAAGGTATCGAAGCTGTGCAAGCTGTTTTTTCTCGTTGTCGGTTTTAATTCGATTGATAAATTCAGAAGCCAGCCGTGCGCTTTTTTCCCAATCTTCAGCAGAGAGCAAATCGGCAAGATTTTTCCATTCGGCTTCGGGAATTGCGGCGGGAGTAGTTTGAATAAGAATTGCTTTTGGTTTAGACGGATTTGCCGGAGTCGCGCGTTTTTGAGCGAAACAAAATGCCGCCGAAAAACAAAATAAAATAAAAATAGAAACGAGCTTTTTCATAAACTTCAGCGAACCTTTACGTTAACTTCTTTCTGTCCGCACGGCGATTCAAACGTTACGGTATAAACGCCAGTATTTGCGCTGACAGATTTGATGATAAAAAACATACGATTAGAAGAGGCGCCGATTTCCGGCTCGAAAACGACCTTTATGTCTTTCGGACTGCTTGACGAAACCGTAATTCCCTTAACATCACCCGTCTCGCCTTCAAAGCCGACAAAGATACCTAAATTTCCGCCGTTATTTAAAAGCGAAACGTTTTCCTGACTGACGGTTAGCGCGCATTTCGGGGCTTCCGCCGTTTGATTTGCGTCGGCAACAATTCGCGGGCGAACGCTGCCTGAAGAGAGATTTTCATCCGTCGTTTTTCCTGTCGGGTCGGCTGTTTTATCTTCGGGCTTTATCGACGGCGGATTTTCTTCGGCTCGCGCGTCGGTTTTCGTTTTAGTCGGAACTTCAGGCTTAGGTACTGTAATAATAACCGGCTCGAAAAGCGGTTTCTGCGTTTTCGCGGAATCGTTTTCGGCTGGCGGATTTTTAACAATTTCTGTTTGTTTGGCAATAGTTTTAGTTTCCGTTTTTGCTTCGGGTTCGGGCGCGGGCGTAATTTCAGGCGTCGGCTGAACCTTACTCGAACTCGTCGCGGTTATCGTAGTTTCCGGTGTTGGTTTGGGTTCGGCGACAGTAGGCGCAACTGGCGTCGGAAGCGGCGTGCTTTCAACTTTTGCCGAAACTTCCGGCGCAGGTTTTACCTCAACAGACGGCGGTGCTACAGCTTCCCCTTTCGAAACATTTTCGACAATCGGATTTTGTTTTTCGACAGTTGGTGCGACGGTTTCGGTTTGTCCGGTTTGAGCCGGAGAATTTAAAGCTACAGTTTCCGGTTTAGCACCGATTTTCGCGTCTAAACCGTCGAGACTGCCGTTGACCTGCTGATATAGTCCTTCGATGATAATGCGTTTTGCCGCAGTCGAAGCGTCGTTTACGGCATACCCTTTGATATAAGCGTCGAGCGCCTCTTTCGGTTGTCCGTCCGCTTGCAAAGCCGAGCCGAGCCGCCACATACTCGAATACCACCATGCGCTTTTTTCGGGCAAAATACTGACGGCGCGTTTTAAGCGAACGACGGCTGCCGCCGGTTTATTATCGTCGTAAAGCGCGCGCCCGCTGATTTCCTCGATTCTGCCGCGTAAGATGTTCGACAGCGTTTGGCGCGGAACAGTCGGAACAATAACGAGTTCGTTTTTCGCAATGGCGCGGGCGCGGCTTTCAAAAAGCTCGTCGGCTAAAACCGCCGCCGCCGGATTTGGAACGTCGAGCGCGCCGTCAACTTCGCCGACTGCCGCTTTCATTAACTCGGTTACTTTCGGCAACGCTTTTTTCTTTTCAAGCAGTCGGTCGGCGACAAAAAGACGACGATGCAATTTCATTTTGTCATTTCCGTTCAAAAATTTATCTGCGGCGTCAGAGACTTCCGCGTCCGTTGCGCCGGATGATTCCAGCTTTTGATAAAAATCGAGAAGCGATTTTAGTGTTTGAGAATTCTCCGCGTTGTCAGCCGCCGTCGGTTCAAAAATACTCGCCTGCCGTTCGAGTGAGATTAAATCGGTGAAAGTTTTCGCTTGTTTTTCAACTCTCCCGCCAAGTTTAGTAGCGACCAAATCGTCTTTGACGACAAAGTTTTTAGACAATTCCTGCGCGGCTTCGCGGTAAAATCCGGCGGCAAGGCGCGCGCTTGCAAGTTCATAATCAAGCGTCGGAAAATTTCCATAACTGCGCGCCGCAAGCAGCGCGCGCTCTGCTTCGAGAAAATGATTTTCGTGTAGATGCCCGCGCGCCAGTGCAATGTAGCCCCAAACAAAACGCGGCTCGGCAGCGACAGCCTTTTGCGCCAGTTCAATGGCGCGCGCGCCGTCATTATGCGCCGCATACCAATAGGACGCGCCGACTAGAAGAAATAAATTGTTCGGATTCTCGGCGAGCGATTTTGTCATTTCGGTTTCGGCTTCAGGTTTTTTTCCGGCGTCGAAAAGCGAGAGAATCAAACCGTTCTGCGCCGATGCGTCGGCGGCGTCTTTTGATAGAATTTCGCGGTAAAGCTCGACGGCTTCGTCCGATTTTCCGAGCGCGCGCTGCATTTCAGCGAGACTGCGCCTTGAAACCGTCGAGTTTGCATCAAGTTCGAGAGCTTTCGTATAAGCGCTTGCCGCTTCTTCCAAATTAAAATTCAGGCGATTAGCGAGTCCGAGCGTTTGATACGCGGCGGGCAGATTCGGTTCAATAGCAAGAGCTTTCTCCGCAAGCCTTTTCGCCTCGTCGGCGTTTTCGATTGCTAAATAAAAAGTTGCAAGTCCGAGAAGTTGCTTGGCGCTACCTTCGACTTTTTTCTCAATCATTTCGGCGACTGCTGCTGCTGCTGCGCGTTCACCGCCGAAGAAAAGATTGTTTGGAATTTGCAGAATAACGTCGGCAAATAGCCGGTCGGAAATCGGCGCAGGTGCATCTCTGACCGCGAGTTTGAAAAGCTCGATTCCGCCAGCCGCATCGCCGGCGCGAATTTTTTCGTCGGCAATTTGCGCGCGCGTGGCGGCAATCAATTCGAGCGCGCGGGTTTGCTCGGCAGATTTTGGAAAATCGGTGACAAATTTTTTCAGCGAATTTAATCGCTCCGCCGCGTCCGTCTGCGCGCTCGCCTGTTCAAATTCCTCTTTTTCACCGCCGAGAGTCGTCTTTGTCAGGTTTGCGGATTTTGGAGAATTTACAGGATTTCTAATCGGCTTTTGTCCGAACGCCGAGAACGAAAATAAAATCAGAAAAAATAAAATTGCGAAATTTCTCATAAATTAATTAGTGAATCGTGAATATAGATTTGCAGAAAGCAAACGACAGTCGGCAATTTACGATTCATTAAGTTTTTCAAAATAGTATCACGAAATTGCATTTGAACCTCGCTGGTTTTATGCTCGAAGCTATGAACGAACTCGACGACGTTTGGGCGCAAATGATAACGGAATCGGCGATTAAGGCGCAGGCTTCGGGGCGCGGCGATGTTGCCGAATATCTTTCGCTCAAATCTGCAAACGATTCGATTCGCGCCGCCAGCGTCGAATGGTTGCTCGATTCGGCGGTTGCTATTGCCGAAGATGCCAACCGGCAAAACGCGCGCATCACGATTGAAAATGAAAATCCGCACAATTTCGCCGTCGGAAATTCTAATCTGGTCGGCTCGGTTTTTCGCTTTCGTCAAGGTGTCAGATGTCTTTCAATCGAAGCGGGTTGGACGCGCACTCCGGCAGACGGTTTTATGCGCGGCGGCGCGCTTGCTTGCGCTCGTATCTTACATTTCGGAATGACAAAGCAGAACGAAGAACTTCTTTTAATTCGCGGCGATAATGCGCCGAACTGGTTTATCATTGATAAAGCGAATAATCGCAATTTGTTCGATTCAAGAAATCTTCAGCGTCATTTCCAAATCTTTTTAAGCGCGACGTGATTTATTAATTCTTCATTAAATCTTTCTTATTTACTAGTTTCCTATAAAAATATCTTGTGTTTTTTTACAAAATCCCGCATATTCTGAGCAATCCATTTTGGATTTTCTTTCCAACAAAAAGTTTTTGACCAAGAAACTTTTTAATTTTTAGCATTACAAAAAGATTTCGACCGAGCTTCGACAAAAAGAAGTTTTGTGAAAATTTTGTTCTTAATTCTTCGCGCAAAAGGGCGTGTAATTAATGCTCGGCGCGGATCTTTGTCTTTTTCAGCCCCTGAAAATCAATCTAAAACAACCAAAAGGAAAAATATGAAAAGAAAATTTTTAGCCGCTTTAGCGGTTTTGGCATTCGCGTGTTTGTGGAGCGTCGCGGGATTTTTTACGACTGTTAGCTCGCAAACCGCAAACACTTTAAATGAAGGTTTCGAGGCAGGTGGGAAAACCGCATACGCCATCGGCAGCGTTACACTCGGCTCCGGTAGCTGGAGTTTAGACGACGCGCTGACGGGCAATTTAACGAGCGACGCAAAAACCGGCGCGTATTCGGCGCGCGTTCGCAACGTCGGCAAGGTTTCGATGAATTTCAACATCTCAAGCGCCGGAACGGTTTCAATTCAGCACGCCGTTTACGGCGCGGACGGCTCAAGCAGTTGGGAATTATGGAAATCAACTAACAGCGGCTCGACGTGGACAAAAGTCGGGTCAACCGTAACGAGCAGTTCGACCGCGCTTTCAACCGCGAGCTTTACAGTAAATTCAGCGAGCGCGATTCGTTTTGAAGTTCGTAAAATTTCAGGCGGAACAAATCGTATCAATATCGACAATATTGTCGCCGGTTCATATACAGCACCGACACCAACGCCGACTGCAACAGCAACTCCAACGCCGACAGCGACGGCAACTCCGCCGCCTTCGACGAGCGAGCATCTGACGATGGGAAATCCGAGCGGCGCAATCACAAGCACGACGCAGCCGTCAAATTATTTAATGGTCAAACCGCAATACGCGCTTTCCTACAACCGCGATAACGGAATTCCAAATTGGACAAGCTGGCATCTGGATTCGACGTGGCTCGGCTCGACCGCGCGACAAGACACTTTTCGTCCCGATTCGACTTTGCCTGCCGGTTGGTATCAAGTGCAGGCGACCGATTATTCCGGCTCTGGTTACGACCGTGGTCATATGTGTCCGTCGGGCGACAGAACAAACACGGTAACGGATAATTCGGCGACGTTTTTGATGACGAATATGATTCCGCAAGCGCCGAATAACAATCAGATTACTTGGGCGAATCTGGAAAGTTACTGCCGCACGTTAGTTTCTTCCGGCAACGAGCTTTATATAATTTCCGGCGGTCAAGGCGTGAACGGTTACATCGCAAATGGTCACGTCGCAGTTCCGGCATACACTTGGAAAGTGATTATGGTTTTGCCCAACGGAACGAACGACGTCGCGCGCGTAACTACTTCGACGCGCACGATTGCCGTTTTTATACCGAACAACAATTCGGTCGTATCAGATTGGAAACAATATCGCGTCAGCCCCGATTATGTTGAATCGATGACCGGATTCGATTTCTTTTCAAATGTTTCAACTTCCATTCAAAGCACAATCGAGGCAAGAGTTGATACACAGTAAATTTTTCGGCTTCTAATTTTGCAAATGATTTTTCAGGTTTGAGAATCGACTGCAAATTAGAATAAACTTTACCCGTAAATTCAGAATCAACGGCAGCAGATTAAAAACGCAGGAAATTTGCCGCCGTTGATTCAAATTATTTTACGGAGCAGATAAATTGTCGGAAAAAATCTACCGCGATTCGGTTCACAATATTATTCGTCTGGAGACGGACACGGACGCGGGTAAACTTCTCGTCCGGCTCGTTGACGCGGCTGAATTTCAGCGTTTGCGGCGCATCCGGCAACTTGGGCTCGCCTATTTTGCATATCAATCGGCTGAGCATTCGCGCTTTACGCATTCTTTGGGAGCGCTTCATCTGGCGACGCGAATTTTAGCGAAACTCAAAACGAAATACTCTATTTCCGAAGACGAAGAAATCGCCGTTCGCTGCGCCGCGCTTCTGCACGATGTCGGACACGGCGCGTTCTC
>JALYZF010000227.1 GCA_030948995.1 Acidobacteriota bacterium | reverse complement strand
TTGGCGTCGGTCAAACAGGATTTGGAAGGAAACGTGCGAACGGCGGAACGACTGCGCGCCGTCAAATTGCTGAACGCCGACGAGCCAGATTTCGTTTTCAGCGCGTAACCGTTCGTGCAAAAGAGCTGAAGCAAAAACTAATTCCGTATAATAGAAAGTTAGGCGTCTGCGAGTTTGCTATTTAGTAACAATTGAATCTTGAAGATATGAGTCAAGCAGCTAAAAGTTTGTTTGTGTTCGGAATTTACCTCTGTGGCTTAGGCTTGATTTTGCTGCTTGTCCCAAATCTGATCTTGCAGGTTTTCGGGGTGCCCCCGACGAACGAAGTCTGGATCAGAATTAATGGAATGTTTGTGCTTTGTCTGAGCTTCTATTATGTTCAGGTTGCGCGAAAGGAATTGACGATTTTTATCCATTGGACGGTTTGGACGCGCATCGCGGTTATTATTTACTTTGCTGCTTTCGTTCTGTTGGTATCAGCTCCGAAAGCGTTGCTGTTTTTTGGTCTGATTGATTTGCTGGCAGCAATTTGGACATGGCTTGCATTGAAAAAGGATGAAGCTCGTTGAAGGGAATATTTTGAGGTGCGTAGATGCTAACACGCCGCCTAACAAGTCATTCGACCGGAGCGCGAATAGCGCGACTCTCATCCGCAAGGCTTGCGTGGTTTCGAGGTTGCGTGCGCGCCCGCTCAATTCCGGCGTTGTGCGGCTTCGCACTTGTAACAGATGTTTGCTTTACCATTACAGATTGCAACAGTAATGCGCGATTTTAAGCCGAGTTGGTTCGTCGCTGGCGGTTGGGCGATTGACTTGTTTCTTGAAAAAGAAACTCGTCTTCATCAAGACATTGAAGTTGCAATCTTTCGCAAAGACCAAATTGCTTTGCATAATTATTTTGACGACTGGCTATTGCAGAAAGTCGTTAACGGCGAATCGTTTGATTGGTATCGGGATGAACTGTTGACATTGCCGACGCACGAAATTCATTGTTTTAACGAAACGGCACAACCGCCACAAATCGAAATTCTGCTAAATGAATCAAATGAAACCGAATGGCTTTACCGCAGAGAGCAAAAAATTCGGCGGTCATTGTTTGAAATTCAACTTGAGTCGAGCACAGGCGTAAAGTTTCTTTGCCCGGAAGTAGTTTTACTTTACAAGTCGAAGAATACGCTGGCGAAAGACGAGCAAGATTTTCAGGCTGTCGTTAAATATCTTGACGCAGAGACAAAGGAATGGCTTAAATATGCAATAAAAATTTGCAATCCAGAACACCATTGGCTAAGAAATCTCTGAAACCCAAAGTTGTGTATTGCCATTTTATTTTAACTTTGAAAAAGACAGTGCAAACTAGAATAACCAATTGATTTTTCATACTACTAAAAAAACTTATGCTTTCCGACGACATTTTATTTTCTACAATCACGGAATTAGCGAAACTTTTAAAGTCGCGCAAGATTTCGCCTGTCGAATTAACCGAAAGTTATTTGACGCGAATGGAAAAATACGGCGAACGTTTGGGCGCGGTTGCAACCGTTATGCGCGAATCTGCGTTGGCGGAAGCACGCACCGCCGAAAGCGAAATTAAACGCGGGCGTTATCGCGGCGTGCTTCACGGCATTCCATACGGCGCGAAAGATTTGCTGGCGACGACGAATGCTAAGACGACTTGGGGCGCGACGCCGTATCGCAATCAGCAGTTTGATTATGACGCGACGGTTGTCAAACGACTGCGCGATGCGGGCGCGATTCTTGTTGCGAAATTGGCAATGATTGAACTCGCTGGCGGAATGGGCTACAACGAAGCGAGCGCGGCTTGGACGGGCGCGTGCCGCACGCCTTGGAATACGGATTTTTGGAGCGGCGGCTCGTCGTCAGGTCCCGGTTCGGCGGTTGCCGCCGGACTTGTCGCATTTGCAATCGGCTCGGAAACTTCCGGCTCGATTTTAACGCCTGCCGCGTTTTGCGGCGTTTCCGGTTTGCGCCCGACTTACGGCGCGGTTTCCCGACACGGCGCGATGGCGCTTTCGTGGACGCTCGACAAACTAGGTCCGCTATGCCGTTCGGCGGCGGATTGCCAAATTATTTTCGCAACTATTTCGGGGCGCGACCCGCTCGATGCGACTTCGCGCGATGCGCCGCTCGGCTCGCCCGATGCAATTTCAGCCCGAAGCCCGATACCTAAACGTTTACGCATCGGCGTATTGAAGGATTCTTTCGAGAAAGCGCAGCCGGAAGTGCGCGATAATTTTTTGCGCTCGATTGACGTTTTAAAAGCGTTCGCCGAAATTAAAATGGACATAAAACTTCCTGATTTTCCATACGGCGCGGCAGTCGGAACGATTGTTGACGCCGAGGGCGCGAGCGCGTTTCGGGAATTGATTGAATCGGGTGAAGTTCAGAAATTGGCGTCGCCTTCAGGCAGAACGGGCGGTTATGCGGCGTCTCTTGTAACGGCGGTTGATTATCTACACGCGATGCGTCTGCGCGCGCCTGCACGCCGCGCTTGGAAGGAAATGTTCAAGCAAATCGATTTGCTAATTGCGCCTTCGCGCTCGACGGTTTCTTATCCGGTGAGCAAAACTTTCGACAAGGCTTATCCGGGTATCGGCGCATCGTCGCCAATCGGCGCTAGCAATCTCGTAGGCGTTCCGGCAATCTCGATTCCGAACGGCTTCGGACAGAACAATCTGCCGACCGGAATTCAATTTATCGGCGCGGCTTGGAGCGAAAATTTAATAATGGATACTGCCGGAAAATATCAACAGACGACTGATTGGCATAAAAAACGCCCGACTTTGTAGAATATTAAAATAGAAATAATTTAGCCGAGATGTTGCTCTAAAAGCCAAGACATCAAATCTTTTTCAGTAGCCGCGTTCATCCAGACGTTGTGACCAACGCCCGCGTATTCGTTGTATTTAACATTTCCTTCATTTGCTTTCAAAGCAGCGACGATTTGACGCGATTCGCCGACGGCAACAACTTTGTCGTCAGCGCCGTGAAAAAGCCACGCCGGAGTTTTGCCGACTTTTTCTGCAAGAGGTGAAAATCGGTCGCCTTTTGTGAACGAACTGCCGCCGCAAATCGAAACGAGCGCGGCGAATTTGTTCGGATAAGCAGCGGCAAAATGCCAGACACCGTAACCGCCCATCGACACACCTGTTAAATAGACGCGATTCTCATCTGCGCCAAATTCTTCTAAGGTTTGTGCAAGCGCCCGCATCACCATTTTGTCCATTATCGCGTCTGACCAGTAACTTCCCTGTCGGCATTGCGGCAGCAAAACGATTGCCGGAACTTGCCCGAAATAATGGCGAGCGATTACGCCGCCTGCGCCGCTTGTGGGAACGAATCCGCCGCTGCCGCGCTGACCGATGCCATGCAGAAAAATAATCACGGGCAGCCTTTGTTTGGTTTGCACGTCAGCGGGAACGTAAATCTGATAATTGTATTCATCAGAATCAATCTCGACAATTCGACTTTCAATACTTCCCTGCCGCTCGCCGATTTTTCCCTTTACGGCATTTGCGAGAAGGCTGCCAGCCGCTGATAAAAATTCCTTTCGCATAATTAATCTTCAACCTCACCGCAATTCTTTTCGCGGCGCACGGAATGTTTTTAAAAGTGTAATTTTTAAATCACATGCGCGCAAAGAGCCGAGCGCCGCTTGCAACGAAAACTAGTCTTATGTTTTTTCTCTGGCTTCGCGTGGTTTATAATACGAAATTATCGAAGCCGATAGCGCCGTAGCAGATTTTGACGGAGATTCGCCGCAAGTTTCTCTCGGCGCGAAACCTTCGAAACGGCTCAATTTTGCTCTAGAAATAAATGAAGGAACTGCAAACGATTCTCAGAGAATTCACTCGATTAAAACAGGAAAATCTTGCCGCCGTTTTAGCCACCGTCGTCGATGTCGAGGGTTCGGGCTATCGTCTGCCCGGCGCGAAAATGTTAATCGCCGAGACGGGCGAAACATACGGGACGGTCAGCGGCGGATGTCTTGAGGCAGATGTTTTAGAGCGCGCCAAAGAAGTTTTGAAAACGGGCGCGCCGCAAGTTTTAACTTACGATACAACTGCCAATATTGATTCGGTTTTTTCGCTCAATATGGGCTGCAACGGCATCACGCGCATTCTGCTTGAACCAGCCGGAGACAACAAATATTTTGAGTTTGTCGAAAGCTGTTTTCGGACGAGAAAATCAGGCGTTGTCGCAACTTTGCTTGCGGCTGGCGGCGAAAATCGTCTGCAAACCGGCGCGCGATATTTTTTCGGCGGCGCGGAAAATGAAAACGAAAATCTCATGCCGGATTCCGGCGACGAGTTTGAAAAAAATTTGTTCGCCGAGGCTGCGACACTTCTTCCCGATGGTGATTCACATTGCAGAATTTACGAAACTGATTCAAATTATTCAGTCGAATTTTTTCTCGAACTCGTCGCGCCGCCGCAGAGAATAATAATTTTCGGTGCGGGCTATGACGCGATTCCGCTTGTGAATTTTGCCAAAAGTCTCGGCTGGATAGTTTCGGTGGCTGACCATCGCGCCGCTTATTTGACGACGGAAAGATTTCCCAAAGCCGACGAAATTATCTTGTCGCAGCCGGAAGATTTAGCGGAAAAACTCAAGATTGACGCGCAAACGGCGGCTGTTTTGATGACGCATAATTACGAAAAAGACCGCGAGGTTTTGCGGTTTCTGCTGCCTTTTAATTTGCAATACATTGGCGCGCTCGGTCCGAAACGGCGAACGGAAAATCTGCTTCGGGAATTAAAAACGGAATGCGACCATTTCAGCGAATTTCAATTAAATAAACTTTTCGCGCCCGTAGGTCTCGACATCGGCGCGAAAAATCCAGAGACAATCGCGCTGTCGATAATTGCTGAGATTCAAAGCGTTCTGGCAAATCGCGGCGGCGGATTTCTTCGCAATCGGCGCGGTTCGATTTACGAGCGCGGCGTTGGCGGCGCAGATTAAAATTGCAAAATCGCTTCCGGCGATTCGGTTTGAATCTGCGTAAACTCTCGCTCCAAATCCTGTATGCAAAGACGAATCTCGTCGATTTTATTTTTTTTGACTAATTCCTGAATTCGTCCGGTTATTTCGGCGATAGACATTGCGCCGACAGACAAAGAATTGCCGCGCATCGTGTGAGCGTGCCGCTCGATTATTTCGCCGTCAGAGGCGACGACGGCTTGTTTGAGTTCTTCAATCCGCTTGCGCGTCTCGTCCAAATAAAGATTAAAAATCTCGACGGCGAAACCGGCGTCGTCCGAGCTTCGCGCCAATTCCTGGAGCGGCTGCGGGTCAAAATTTATCGCAGGCTGCGAACTTTGAACGAAATTCTCTAAAGCCGCGGGCGAAATTTGAGCGGCGTTTGGCTCAACGACTTCGCCGGAGTCGAGCGTTTGACTCCAGAAGGTCAGCATTGCCGAGAGTTCCTTGATTTTAACCGGCTTCGACAGATAATCGTTCATTCCGACGGCAAGACATTTTTCTCGCTCGCCGGCAAGCGTGTGCGCCGTCAGCGCGATAATGACGATGGGTGCAACCGTTTCTCCGCGCGCGGATTTTTCGCGTTCGAGACGGCGGATTTCCTGCGTCGCCTGATAGCCGTCAAGACGCGGCATCTGGCAGTCCATCAGAATGATGCGATAATTTTTCTCGGCAAGTCGTTCGAGCGCCGCCTGCCCGTCAACCGCCAAATCAATCGGAATACCGACTTGTCCAAGCTGTTTAGAAATAAGCAGGCGATTGACTTCGTTGTCTTCGACGACGAGCAGAGGCAGAAATTTTTCATTGATGGCGACGATGCTCGGCGGCTCGGTCTGCGATTTGGCTTCGCGCAAGCTGTGGCGCGTAACGAGCGGAGTCGGATTGGTTTTTCGGTCGGCGGATTTATTTTCTTCGAGCATCACAGCGCAGAGACAATCAAAAAACTGCGAGCCGCGAATCGGCTTAGTCAGGTAGCCAGCAACGCCGATGTCGTGCGCCGTTGCGCCGTCGCCGCGCTGCCCGTAAGCAGTCGTTAGAATTAGCCGCGCCGACGCAAATGTTTTTTCCGATTTGATGCGGCGCGGTAGGGAAAAACCTTCCCAGTCGGGCAGATTTATATCCAGCAAAACAAAGTCAAACGGTTTTCCGGCGCGCGCCGCCTCTCGTAAGAGTTTAAGAGTTTGCTCGCCGCTGTCGGCTTCATATGCCACGAGTCCCCAAATTGTGCTGTATTGCCGGAGCGTCCGGCGAATGATCGGACTTGGGTCAACGATTAAAATTCGTTTTCCGTTTAATAACTGCGAAAAAGTCTCGCCTGTTTTGTTTTGATTAAACGGCGCCGAATTGTTAATGTCGCCTGGTTCGACGGCATTTGTCGCTTTGACGAAATTTGCCGTAAAAGAAAACTGCGAGCCTTTGCCCGGCTGGCTTTCGACGTGGAATTTGCCGTTCATCATCTCGACGATTTGTTTGGAGATAACCAGCCCAAGCCCTGTTCCGCCGTATTGACGGGTTGTCGAATCGTCAACTTGGACGAACGGCTGGAAAAGATTTTTAATATCCTTTTCGGCAATACCGATTCCGGTGTCTGTAACCGTGAAACATAAAGTCAGATTTTTCTCTTCATCTTTTTCTACCTTGACAAAGACTCCGACTTCACCGCGCTCGGTAAATTTAACGGCGTTGCCGACAAGATTGGTTAAAACCTGTCGTAATCGACCCGGGTCGCCGAGCAAGGTGCGCGGAACTTCCGCCGCAACGAGCGAAGCGATTTCGATATTTTTACGATAAGCGCGGTCGGCGAGCATCTCGACGGTCGATTCGACGACTTCGCGCACGTCGAAATTGACGCTTTCAAAACGCAGCTTGCCCGATTCAAATTTCGCCAAGTCTAAAATATCGTTGATAACGGTTAAAAGACCGTCGGCACTTTTGCGGATTGTCTCGGCAAAATCTCGCTGCGTCGCATCGAGCGGCGTGTCGAGCAGAAGTTCCGTCATACCGATAACGCCGTTCATCGGCGTGCGAATTTCGTGGCTGACATTGGTTAAAAACGCCGATTTCATCCGCGCCGACTCCAAAGCCGCGTCATACGCCGTTCGCAGTTCGGCTTCCATCTGTTTGCGCTCGGTTATATCGATGGCGAAACCGCCGATTAATTTGCCATCCGCCGCGTCGTCAATTAAAAATTTATTAATCAGCCAAAAATGTTCCGCGCCGTCGGGCGTCGGTATCATTTCCGTTGTTTGCAGCGGCTGTTCGGTTTCGAGAACCGTTCGGTCGTTAGCGCGAACTTTGTCGGCGATTTCCGACGGCATAAATTGAAAATCCGTGTTGCCGCGCAAATCCTCAAGGCTTGTTTGAAAGAGTTTCTCAAACGATTCGTTGACAAACAAATATTGCCCGTCTTTGTCTTTAAGAAAAATTATCGCCGAGCTATTGTTCATAAACGACTGAAACATCTGCCGGCTTTTGGTTAATTCTTGTTCGTTTCTTTTGAGTTCGGTAATATCCTGCGCCGAGCCGAGAACGTATTCGCGCCCTTCGCGGTCGCGCCGCAGCAAGTTGTTGTATGACCAGATCCGCTTTTCACCTGTTTTCGTCAGAACGCGCATCAGCCCGTGCAGTTCGCCTTGTTCTTTAATCTGCCGAATATAATCGGGCATCATACGGATGCCTTCGGGCGCGAGAAATTTTGCGAGATTTTGCCCGACCATTTCTTCGACGCTGTAGCCGACCGAACGCGCCGCTGCCGGATTAACCGATAAAAGTTTGCCGTCCAAATCGTGCAGGCAGAATAAAGCCAAGCTGTTATCGACATAATCGCGGAAACGCTGTTCGGACTCGAACAACCGGCGCTCTATTTCATTTTTCGGTGAAGAATCCGACATATTTTTAAAACTTTATGACAAGAAAGAGAATTTCCGAAGCGGCGGCGAAGAAGTTTGGGAAACTTTTACCTGATTCGCACGACGAAGGAAATGCTTCCCGTATTATTTGGCGCGGTCTGGCTCAAAGTGCCGGAAAACGTCCAGCGAACGTGCGTTACGTTGCGGTCGAATCCGGCGGGCGCGCCGCCGCCCTGCGAAACCGGCGTGTAAGTATAACTCACTCCGTTGTCGTTTGAGAAGGAAACGGTTGCGGTCAAGCCGGTCGTGCCGAGCGAATTTGCGACTGAGCCGATTTTGAAATCCGTATTCTTGTTGAGTTTTAATGTCGCATTCGCCGGGTCAGGGTCGGTCAGAAGAAAATTCGTTGCCACTTGTCCGCCGGAATTTGTAAAAGTAATGGTGTAAGTCAATTCCGTTCCGGGCAATTGCGTTCCGGTCGGCGTTACGGATTTCACGAGTCCGACCGCGGGCGGCGCGTTCGCAACGCTGACGTTGTTGGAGAATTCGGAAGTTGACGCCGCGAGCGTTGCCGTCGCCGTCAAAATTGTTCCGGTGCTGACGCCGGAGGGAAGCGCGGCAGAAAATGCGAAACGATTCGTCGTGTCCGTTCCGACCGTTTTTCCGCCGAACGGAGAAGTGTAAGTTCCCGTGCCGGCGTCCGCGTCTTGCGCCGAGCCTTCGGTAAAAGTAAAAAGATAAGTTTGACCTTCGCCGAAGCCGGAAGCGTCCGGCGCAGCGACGAAAAATTCAACGATTGAACCCGGTCGCGCGAAACCTTTTATAACTAAATTACCGCCGGAAATCTGCGCGCTTTCAAGGACGGGGAAATTGAGCAAACCGTTGCCGCCCACATCGGTGTCGCCGTTATCGTTTATGGTTACGAACGGCGCAGTTCCGGTTGAAGCGTTGTCGGTCGCGCTCTGTAAATCAATGCCGATTTGACCGCTCGCAGCGCTGCCGCCCTTGTTCAAAATCATTCCGTTAGCGTAAATCGAATTGCGCGTAATCGTATTGGCGGAAGCATTAGAGGTAACCATCACGCCCGCGCCGTAATTGGCGTAAATGATATTGCGGTCAACCGTATTGTTTGTGCCGTAAAGCCGAATGCCCGCCGTTTCGACGTTCGCGCCCGTGCCGATGCCGTTGTTCGTAATCGTGTTGTTGACAATCGTATTCGAGCCGCCGGATTGATAAGAATCAACGCCGACGCCTTCGTTGTCCGCAGACAAATTGCCGCGCACCGTGTTGCCGGTCGTGCCGACCGTTTCCAAATCCACTCCGTCAAGATTTGAATTGCCGATGCCGTTGCCGCGAAACTCATTGTTTTCAATCGTCCAGACGGTCGAACCGCCTTCGACGCCGAAACCTTTGCCCGCGCTGAAACCGACCAGATTATTTCGCAAAATCCCGTTGTCCGCGCCCGTCGAACGCACGTTGTCGCCCGTCGAACGCAAACCTGCTCCCGGGTCTGTAAAAGATATGGCGGTCGAGCCGAGAATGTTTTGCTCAATCAAAGCGTTCGACGCGCTCGCGCCTAAACGAATATTCGCGCTCGTATCGTTGTTCGCCGCCGTGCCGAAACCGTAAACGGCAAGCCCGCGAACGATTTCATTCGTCCCTTGCAAATCCAAACCGACCGCCAAAACGGTTGCGCCGTGGATTAATTGAACTTCCGGTCGCTGAACGGTCGAAAGCGTCAGACGGTCAACGCCGACCGTTCCGCCTGCGCCAAGCGTGCCGGAATTCGTGTTGCCAACATTCACAGTTTGCGTCGTTCCGTCAATTGTCGTATTCGCGTCCGTTACGGCTGGTAGCAGTGAAGCGAGGGTAATTGTCGCAACGCCGGAAGTTAATTGGTTGGTCAGTCCGGCACGAAGTCCGGGGTGCGCCGCGCCGTCGGAAATCATAAAAACGGAAACGTCCGCGCCCGCAAGCGCGTTTGCGTTTGTAATAAACTGTCGAAGGCTTCCCTGTCCAGAGTCTTTCGTGTTGATGATGGTGTCGAAGTTAAAACCGAAATCAACTCCGGCAACGCTCGCTAATGTTGCCGGAACGCTGCCGATTGATTGCGCCGTTGTGGTTGCGGTCGTTAAACTCGCCAACGTCGTTGCGGCTGCGCCTGCCGCCGCGTCAACTTTCGTCGGGTCTTCGCCGCCGACGCGCGCCGTGTCGCCAAGCGCGTCGTTTGTGCGAAAAGTTTGCACTCCGACGAGTGATGCGCCGCCGCGCGATTAAGTAACAGTCGAATTGACGACGCGTATCGTGTAATCGGCGGGCAAAAGAGCCGTAAACGAATAATTGCCGCTCGCGTCCGTCGTTGTTGCCGAGACGAATACGCCGAGCGAACTATAAAGCTCGACACGCGCGTTCGGACGTCCGACGCCGCCCGCAGTTGCACCAGAGCGTCCCGCGCCGCCCGCATAATTCGTGTCCTCGAAAACCGTGCCGGAAATTTGGCGAACCGCCGCACGCAGTGAAATATCGTCAATGACGAAATCGTTGCCGCCGGCGTTGGCGTTGCGGTTTTTTATTTCAATCGTCGCGCTTTTGCTGCCGCCCGAATTCCACAAAACGCTCGTTTGAATCCATTGTCCGGTCGTCGAGGTGCAGTTGATTGTCCCGACCAAAACCGAATTGATATAAATGTCGAGAACCGCCGGATTTTGAAAATACGAAGACGCTGCCCAGACCGAAAAATCATAAGCGGTATTTCTTGTAACGCTGATGTTGCTCTGTTTCCAAACCGACGAGCCGACGGTCGTATCGCCGTTGACAATCATCATCAAGCCGCTGCCCGTCGTATGGTCGCCGAAACTCGCCCAGCTCGGATGATACGTGCGCGGATTAGCGCCGACGTAATAAGTTGTCTCCGGTACGAGATTGGTTTGATAAGTGTAACTGCTCGTAAAGCCCGTATTGCCGCTTGAAAAATCGCCGTTCGTGATTAAATTCTGCGCCGCAATATTAAAGAACGCGCCGCTCGCCAGCACAAGACAAACGAGCAATACGGCGCGCCGAATCAGCGCCGTGTTTCGACGGCTAATCAAAACCGACAAAACAAACGACCGCTTGAAAAAATTTATTTTCATTTGTGCTGCTCTACGCCGTCAGGAGTATTTTGCGCGGTGCTTGCGTTCGGCGTCGGTTGCTCCTCGTCTGCGGCTTTTAAGCCTTTACGAGACGTGCCGAACAAATCGAAAAGATTCGAGAGTTTGCTGGTTACCGTAAAATAAACGCCGCCGCGAAACTGTTTGTTATTATCGAGAAAAGTGTTTTTCAATTGATTCGTTTTCGAGAAATTGTAACCGACGCCCAAACGCAAATCAGGCAGCGCCCAGAAACCTAATTCCGCGCCGTAAGAGCGGCGAAACGTATCGGACGCAGGCTGATTCATCAAGCGCGCTTCGGCGGCAACATCCAGAAAATTATTCAATCGCTGCTGAACGCGAACTTGTCCGAGATAAGTTAAAGCCGAAGCGTAAACGTTCGCGTTGTCGCCGTTGCCGTTAAAGCGCAGAGCGAAACGCCCGTAAATTTCCGTATTTTTCGACAGTTGATAAATTCCGTCCGAAGAAAGAGTGTCTGCGCGGTCTCGCATTGCGGCTTGCGCGATTCCGTTTATGACTGAACTTTTTTGCGTCGTCATTCGGTGATTGTAGCTGAAAAGCAGCGCATATTTGTCGGAATTTAGCGGGCGATATGCCGTCGCTGCCGTAATGTTTGAAGATGATGCGCCGCGCCCGCCAAAATTGCTCGCCGTCAATTGCGCGCGCACGGCGGTCGTCCAATTGTCGCCGATTTTTCCCGCCGCGCCAAGCGCAAAAAGCTGTCCGATTCCGTTGCGGTCACGAAACTCGTAACGCGCCGTCGTGCGAAATCCTTCAACCGGCGTCCAAGCTGCGCCGAAACTTGCGCTGTTAAAACTTTTCCCCGCGCCTTTCAGAAGAAAGCCGCGTTCGACTCCGGCTTCGACAGTGACCGTTTTTGTGAGCGACCAGCGATTCTGCAAACCGAAAACGGCAAAGCTATCCGTGCCGTTCGCGCCGTTTTCTAATTGGTAACGACCGTTGACGGCGCCAATGCGTGCGAATTTCGTTTCGATGCCGAAAGCGGTTTCGCTGCGCGAGCCGACCGACGCAAACCCCGAAGCCGAAAAATCGCCAATCGGCGTAATCGGCGCGGCGGCTATTCTTTGCGTGAAAAATAATTTGGCGTATTTATTAACCTGATATTTTGCCGCCAGCGTCGTTTGATTCGGATAAGTCGGGTCGGCTTCACCTAAATTCTGCTCGCGTTTGACGGACAATTCTAATTTTTCAAACGGGCGATATTCGACGTTTGCCGTTAAAAGATTCGACGAGATATTTTTGTCGGTCAAGTCGTCGCTGAAATTGCGGTGGTCGAAACCGATTGTCGTTCTCAAGTTGTCGCGCCACTGTTCCGCCCACAAAACCGAAAAGGTCGAACGTGAATTCGAGACGTTGGAAGTTTTGTTGCGCTCGTCTGTAAAACCGAAAGTTATGTTGCGTTTTGCGGTCGGACTCATTTCAAGCGCGACATTAAAACGCTGCGTTCCGGCGGCGACGGTTGCGCCGAACGGGTTAAAGAAATTTCCCGCTGAACGCTGAAAATCGGCGCGCAGGCGACTGTGGAAAAATGGAAGCGGCTGTTCAAGTTTCGCGTGCAGAGCTATTCCGTTACGCTCGCGGCTCGGCGCGTCATCGTTTACTTGAGCGGAAGTTTCGGGATTGTAAAAATCGAAAACGTTCACGCCCGAAGCAAAACGCCCGCGGCTCATCGCCGTTTCAAACGAGAGTTTTCCGCCTTTCCACAAATTCTTTTCAACGTCTATGCCGCCGAGTTGAAACGCTCCGACCTCACCTTGCTGCTGGTTAACGTAAGATGCACCAACACGCAAACCTAATTTTTTGAAATGGCGCACGGCGCGTCCCGTGTAAACGTAATTCGATTTGTCCAAACCGCGATGTTCGTAAGTTACGACAACCTGCACGAGATTTAGCTGGTAATCGAAAGTTGAGACGGGACGCAGAAAAAAGATTTCGCCCGTGCGTGCGTCAATGTTGTAATCAATCGAGCGGATAAACTGCTCGCGGCTCAAAATAATTTCCGGGTTGCGGCGGTCGCGCACTTCGAGAGCGACGACTTCCGAGCCGGGCAAAATGTCTGCATGCGAAAGACGCGCAAGACTCAACGTTCCGCCCGGAATCACGTCGCGCGCAAAAGCCGTGTCGGGACGCGCGCCCGTCAAGCTGACAAAATCGCCGTTCTTGTTTTCGACATGAAGTTTCACGCCCGTCAGACGACGCCCGTAACCGCTCAATGAAAGATTGTCCAAATCCGCTTCCATATCGCCGAACATCGCGTAGGAACGTCCGCGGTCGAGTCGCGCGTAAACTTTCGAGTTCGACTGCGCGTCTTCAAATCTCTGCGAAGAATCGCCGAACAGCGGATAAGCGCGGTCGAGCGGATCGAAATCGCCGAAACGGTCGCGTCCGGCAACGCGGTTTAGTGGTTTCTGTGAATCATACGCGAGCGTTAAAAGATTTTTCGTATTGAAAATGCGCCCGCGAAAATAAAACGCAAGATGTCCGCGTGTGTTTGTGTCATCGCCCGTCGAAGAAATTTCCGGCGCGGCGCGTCCGGCTGAAAACTCCGCCAGACCAACAAGAATAGTCGGACGAATTTCCGGCGTGAAACGAATGTCCGTAATGGCTTCTTGTCGTCCGGCAATCGCTTTCAAATGCGCCGTGTCAATCGCGCCGTCGCCGATTATTTGAACGGTTGCACGACCGTTTTCGAGCGAAACCATTTGCTGGCGCGCAAGTTCATTCGATTCTTTTGAATTGTCGGCTGCAGATGCTTTAGAGACGAATCTTCCGGCGGAAGTTTCGACGGCAATCTGCCCGTCAATTGCCGGATTTCCCCATTTATCGAAGGCGCGAATTTCTACATTCACAGCATCGAGTCCGCCGGTTTTCGCATTTGTTTTTGCGGGAACGATTTCAAGACGCTCGACCGCGCCGCGCCCGTAAACTTTTATCTCGGAAGTTTTCCCGCGCTCGCCGTTTTCGCCGATTGCCGTCAAATGCAAAACGTTTGCGCCCGGTCGCAAGTTTATTCCGACAAACGAATATGTCGCCACATTGTTGCGGTTGTCGATTCTGGTTTCGCCGATGTTACTCGCGTCGATTTTTTCGCCATTGATTTCCGCGTCAATCGTCCAATCCTTCGCCACGCGCGCCGTCACGGAAAGCGCTGGCGACATCACGACTTCTTCGGCTCGCGGCGACAAAACAGTTAAATTGCCCGGCGCGATTGCTTCGACGTTTTCGGTCGCTTCGACGGTGAAAGTTTCCGAAGATTGCGTGCCTGAATTTTTCGGCGCGGGATTTTTATTATCCGTTTTCTCGTTTGTTATACCGAGCGGAATTTTGTTTTCTAAAGCGGCAAGCTGTATCGGACGATTCGATTCAGATTTGTTTTCCGAATTATTTTTCGCGCTGTTTGCCGCGCCTTTATTGTCAGCCGCAGAACCGTCGCCAGCGTTAATTACTTTGATGTCGTCGGCAATGGCAACTAAATCACTGTCAGGCGCGACGGCAAAATTCTGGCGCAGAAGCGAGCCGCCGCCGAGCGGTGTGCGAAGCAGGCGCGTCCAGCTTTTTGTCGAGCGTCGTCCGCCTTCGCTTTGCAGATGATAATTTTTCGGCACGCTCAAAGGGTCGAGCGACAAAACAACCGAACCTTGGCTGACAGCCGGAAGATTGTATTGACCGCGCGAATCGGTCGTAACCGATTGCCCGTTGTTCATATAAACGCGCGCGCCTGAGACGGGTCGCTCGCCCTTGTCAAATTTGCCGTTGCCGTTGCGGTCTTCAAAAACACGCCCGACGACGATTTGGCGCATCGAGAAAATTCCGCCGCGCACGCGAACTCCGGCGCGAGCCGGCTGTGTTGTAATACGCTCGCCGTTCGGCTGGACGCCCGTTACAAAAGCGGAATTAAAATGCTCGCCTTCGGTCGTGTTCGCGCCGATTCTGACTCGGTAGGAAACCGTTGCGTTTTCGCCTGCCGCTAAATCACTGAGATTAAAAACAAGCTCGCCGCCGTTTGTTTCCGGCTCGATTTTATTTGCTCCCGCGCCGTTTTCGATTTGCGCTGTTCCCGCCGCATAAACAAACGATTCGGGCAGACGGTCGCGGACGAGTGTTTCTTTTATTGTCGAAGCGGTCGCGTTTTTTATCTGAATTTTGTAGGAAACTATGTCGCCGATTTCGGCTGTTTGCTTGTCGGCGTTTTTGCTGATTTCGAGCGTCGAGGTTTCAAACATCGGAATGTTGCAAACGAGAGCGGCAAGATTTTTAAGTTCTACCGTCTCGCTCGTCAACGAAAAACCGTTGGCAGATGCAATAGCTTGTCCGTCTAATGCGCGCATCGTCGCTTTGAAAAATCCGTTCGCGCCGCTCGGCTCAATCTGCATTTCGAGAATGCGCGAACGGTAATTCGGCGCGGAGGCTAAGATGAAATAGCGCGCCGGATTATCCGTTGTTCCTAATTGATTATTGGCGAGCGCAAAACCAAAACCGCCCGTTGAATCCGTCGAAATTCCGTTGGCATTCTCGGCGTTCGGCGCAAATCCGATATTCGGAACGAGCGTTAAAGGCGTTCCGCTTTGGTCGGTCGCAACGCTTACGCGCGCGCCTGCGACGCGAGCCGAGCCGCCGGAATTTCCCGCGTAAACCGAACCGACTGGATTGACGACCGCGATAGCGTCCGAAGTATTGACGGCGGCGGCATTGGCGGCTGAAACGATTGCCGAATTGACGACGCCGTTGCCGGTTAAATTCATTCCTACGAGACGCGCCTGAAACTGAATTTGCGTAACCGCCTGGGGTGCGATTTCTGGAATCGTCATTTCGACTCGGCGCAGTGTTGCCGTGCCTTCGTCTGCGTCCGAAGCGTCGGTTACAGAACGATTATTGAGCCGCAGGCTGCCTTCAATGTATTCGAGTTCGGCTGGCAAATTGTCGATGACGCGCGCTTGGTGTGCCGCAACTTCGCCATTGTTGCGAAAAGCGATGTTGTAGTTAAGCGTCTGACCGGCAGCGGCAACTGTGCGCGAAAGATTTTCTACTAATTTGACGGGCGGAAGACTTGTATCGGCGGGCGAAGTGAAGCGGACGCCACTGCCGACCGCATTGATTATCTTGCCGCTGTCTTGCGCGAATTCGCCGCCTGACAAAGCTATATTCGAGCGGGCGTTTAAGCCGATGACGATTTGCGATTGCGGCGCTGCATTGCCTGTTTCGATAACGAATAAAACGCTTTGACATTCGCGCGGCGCAAGTCTCGGAGTTAATGTTTGACCAATGCTGACCGGAACGTCGCCATCGTTTACCGTGCCGGAATTGTCCGCGTCGAAATAGATTCCCGCAATCTGAGCCGGAGCGGAAACTTCGGCGCGCGTCGGAATAAATTGGTCTTCGCCGTTGCCAGTGTTGCAGATGCGAAATTGTCTCGTAACACGCTCGTTTGCCGTGACGGTTGCCGACGGTGAAGTTTCGTCCGGCGTTACAGCGACTGCCGGAACTGCGCTGATTGTCACGCGGATAATTTGCGAAACGGTATTATACTTTTCGCCTTCCGCGTCTTGGTAAAACGCTTCGGCGCGATTGGTAATCACCGTTCCGGCAACCGACAATGTTTCTTTTATTTTTGCTAGAAACGGAGCGGAAAAGACACAGACAAGCACTAAAACAGACGCGAGCCGAGCTAACGTCTGTTTTAGTCCTTTTGAATTGTCTGTGGATTTGAAATTCATTTTATCTTCAAATAATTGATAAGATTTTTGCAGAACAGGACGGTTGCGTTAAATAAACTCAACCGTCCTGTTTTGTTTGTAGAGATTCGCTTTCCCTTTAGCGAATCACACGACGGAACTTGAATGTTCCTGATTGCTGAGGAGCAAGTGTCGGAACGGTGTTGGTCAATACGGTCGAGTTTGCCGCATCACCCACAATCGTTCCGCCGCGCGTGTCCGAAGCCGAGCCGACAACTTGGTCGGTCGTCGCCGCCCAGTTGTTCGGCGCGACGCTTCCGTTTTCGGTGATTACCAAATTGGAAACCGAAAGCGTGCTGTTGCCAGTGCCGCCGGTCGTCGCCAGATTGTTGTAAACAATCGTGTATTCGATAACCGCGCCCGGAACTGCATCGGTCGGCGCGCCGACGCCCGTGCTGTTAATGACGACCGCCGATTTGTCCATCCGCAGAAATCCGGTGTATAAACGGTCAATCGTTTCATTGTAGGCAGAAGGCGTAACGGTCGAGGTCGAACGAACGACCACGTTAAAGCCGCTGCCAGCCAGAACAGCCGTTCCCGCCGGAGCGGTAACGCGCACGAGAATATTACGATTACTGCTGAATGAAACCGGCGCGCTGACCGAATTGCTGCCGGTCATCGTCGTATAAGTCGTGCCGCCGTCCAAGCTGATTTCAACCGTAAATCCGGCTGCTGCGCTTGGGACAGTGATGACGAAGGTATCGTCGGCGTTTCCGTTGTTGCGAAGCGTGTTCGAGTAAACGACAACGCCCGAAGCGGTTGTAACGCCGCCGAAAGCGACGCCGGCAATTCCGGTCGTTACAGAGCGATTTGTGTAATCGTCGTTGGTTGAACTAGGTCCGATTGCCGCAGGCGCGCCGAGCGGTCCGATTAAAGCAGAGCCTGTTCGCGTCAGCAGTGTTCTTTGTTGGAAACCCTGCGTCGGGCTGACTGTTCCGCCTTGAACGGGTTCGTTAAAATCGGCATTGCCGTCACCTTTGTTGGCAACCGAATCGCCAGATTGGTCGGTCAATTGTCCGCCGACCGAGTTATTGGCAAAAGCGTCGCCGATTTCAAAAATATCAAGCGTCGCGTCGGTCGTCGTAATGGTAACCTGCATCGGAATGGCTGTCGCACAACCTGCCGCCGCAAGCGACGCGCCGGTTTTGAAAGCCATACGGCGAACGGTTGTTAAATCTGCAGGTGCGGTTGTCGTGTAAGTTGCAAGCAGTGGCGAAACGCTCAACGCCGAAGTTGAATAAAGCGTTCCTGCCGGAAACGTCTGACCTGTGGCAAGCGCAGTTCCGACCGGAATCGGTGCGATAATAAATACACCGCTGTTCGAGCCTGCCGGAGCATTCGTTAAAGTAATGCTGCTTGCCGCGCGAAGTCCCGTGTTGCAAAGCGCCCACGAATAATTGACGTTCGAGCCGAGCGCGACCGGTCCTGCCGGAGCGGTTAAGCTCAAAACAAGCTGCGCGTCGGTTTCGACCGTCGCCGACATATCGCCGCGAGCTTCGCGCAAACCGTTGACCGAAGCTGTCGAAACGGTGCGAACTTCATGTATTGAGTTGTTGGCTGCTTGATTGTCGAAAGTCGGCGAGCCGGTTGCCGCGTCGCCGAGCTGAACGCTGATAACGCTCGAAGGCGTCGCGCTGTTGCTGACATTGACGGAAACCAAAACGTCTATAAAACCGTTTTGCGCGATTGACGCCGAAACGACATCAGCCGCGTTGGTTAAAACGTCTGTGTCGCCGGCATTTATCGTGCCGCTTCCGTCAACGTCTATGACGGCTGCCGAAACAGTTGCCGCGCCGCTCAATTGAATGCTCTGACCGCTTGCCAAAAAGCGCACTTGGTCGGCAAAGTTTCCGGTGTTCGTTACGCGGAAGCTATATATAACGTTTGATTGTCCGGGAACAACCGATGCGTGCGAGCCTGCATCAGGCGTGATTGTCAAACCCGAAACATTGGCAACCGTTACGGTTACCGTATTTGAAACGGTCGAATAAGTGCCGCCCGTTCCGTCCGAATATGTGGCGGATGCTTGGTTGACAATCTGCGTGCCGCCCGCTGTCTGGGCAAAGCTCGAAGATGCAAACACGGCGCAGCAGACGAGCAGCGCTAAAGCATTTAAGAATTGAAATTTTTTGACCGCCGTGCGAGTAGATAATTTTTTGGTGTTCATATTTTCTCCTTTTATTTATCGCGCTTCCTTATTTAACGCGGACGCGATAAGCGGCGGCGAGTTTGGCGTTCGACGGCAAAGATTTTGCCCAATCGAAACGCAGTTGGGTATAAGACGAAACAGGCGCGGGAACTTTCTTGACGCTTCCGTCCGGCTGTTTTTCGTCAACCAACGGCTGCGCGGCGAAAGTTTTTCCGCCGTCAATGCTGTAAGAAATCTGCGGTGCTTCATCGCCTTTAGCACTGCCGGCGACGAACGTCGTTCCTTGCGGAATCTGCCCGACGACGCGATATTTTTGCGCGTCGGCGTTACCTTCATTAGTTGACGTGATTGACCAGTCAAGCGTTTCGCCGGATTTAACGGCTTCGGCTTTTTCAAGCGAAACCATTTGGTTATCGCGGCGAACGCTGCCGGAAATCTGCACTTTAACTTCCGGGCGCGCCAGATTAAGAGCGCGGCTGACTGTTTCATTCTGTGCAGCGAAAACTGCCATTCCGCTTAATACAAAAAGCGCCAGCAAAATTTTCGGCAACAGATGTTTGTTTGTAATGTTTTTCATTTCTAAACTCCTTTTAGTGTGTTTGAGTTCAAGTTTCTCGACTCGTTTGCTTAATGATTAATTCGGGGCAAACACTTGTCTCGAAAATTTTGTGTTCGTGTGTAGTTTGAAGGGGAACAAAAAATTCATTTGCAGGAGACGGTCGAGAAACTCTAATCATTTCTCGAAGTAGTATGGGCAAGCGATGTGCCAAAAGTAAAACAAGGTTAAAAATAAAGATTAAGCTATTGGAAACACTGGGTTTGAGTGTAAAGAAAATTTATTTGGGGTTGAATTTCGGAAGCGGTTTTAAAAAATAAAACTGCCGTTGTGTCAGACGCGGCTGACAGAATGGCAGTTAGACTTGAAAACCTGACAAAGCGTGTAATCTGGGCGGTTATTCGTATTCTCGCAGGCGACGGTAAAGCGTTCGCTCGCTGACGCCGAGCAAGGAAGCGGCACGCTCTCGGTTTCCCTTTGTAAAATTGAGAATGGCGAGTATATAACGGCGTTCGAGTTCGGCAAGTTCGACGATAGATTTGCTGGAAGAAATGGTCAAATCAAGCGATAAACCGGCGGAATGCGGATGGTCTGGGGCAAGTCCATTAGAATTTTCCGCTTCGCTCGCCGATTTTTGAAAAATTACTTGGTCAGGTTTAATAACGTCGTTTGAAGCAAGAGCGGCAGCGCGCTCAATGATATTTTTCAACTCTCGAATATTTCCCGGAAAATTATAGTCTTCAAGTTTCCGGCGCGCTTCGGCAGTAAAATCCAAATTCGGTTTTTGAAATTGGCGGCGGTAGAAATCGAGAAAAGAATCGGTTAAAACCGGCAAATCGGTTGCACGCTCGCGTAGCGGCGGCAGGTGCAGGTGAATGACGTTAAGGCGATAAAACAAATCCGAGCGAAAACGGTTTTCGCGGATGGCGAGCGTCAAATCTTGATTCGTAGCCGCAATCAGCCGCGTATCGGAATATAAATCCCGTGTGCCGCCGACGCGCCGAAACTCTCCGCTCTCCAGAAATCTGAGCAATTTCACCTGCAAAGCGGGCGGCATTTCGCCGATTTCGTCCAAGAACAAAGTCGAACTGTCGGCAACTTCTATCAAACCCCTTTTTGTTTGATTAGCGCCTGAGAAAGCGCCTTTTTCGTAGCCGAAAAATTCGGATTCAAATAATGTTTCGGGCATCGCTCCGCAGTTGACCGAAACCATCGCCGATTTCGCGCGCCTGCTTTGCCGATGAATATAGCGGGCAAGCACATCTTTGCCTGTTCCCGATTCGCCCGTAATCAAAACCGTAGAATTAAGCCGCGCGACCGCTTCCGCCTGTTCGACAATCAATTGCATCGCCGGGCTTGTCTGAATCGGTTCGGAAGCCGTGTCGCGGCTGGCGGTTTTACTTTCGACAAAATCGCGCAGCGTCGAATTCTGGCGAACGAGTCGTCGCTTCTCCGTCGCTTTTCTGACGGTCATCTCCAGCGCGTCGAGCGTTGCGGGCTTTGTTAAATAATCATACGCTCCGGCACGCAGCGCGGCGATGCCTGATTCAAGCGTTTTATCGAGCGTGAGCATCACGACTTCCGGCGCGTCCTCTAATTTTTTTATCAGCGGCAGAGCTTCCAAGCCGGACAAATCCGACATCTCCACGTCGAGCAGAACCACGTCAAAATCTCTGGTTTGCAGAATTTGCAGAGCTTCGGCGGCGGTGGCTACTGCTTCAGACGCGAAATCGAGTCGCTGTAGCTGTTGCGAGACGATTTTTCGCTGCAAAATCTCGTCGTCAACCACCAGCACGCGCGGAAGTTGATGTTTTTCACTCATAAAATTTAGCGCCCGACCAATAAACTTCCGCTGAAAAGTTTATTGGCTCGAATCGCAA
This sequence comes from Acidobacteriota bacterium, assembly GCA_030948995.1. Taxonomy (GTDB): domain Bacteria; phylum Acidobacteriota; class Blastocatellia; order Pyrinomonadales; family Pyrinomonadaceae. The sequence continues at coordinate 5,659 of JALYZF010000227.1, read as the reverse complement.
TTTGCAGTTTTTTGTAGCACGGATTTTCCGTAAACTTCGTCGGTCAGAAGATAATTTATCACAAAACAAAGCTACGACAAGCGAATAAGATTTTTGGCAGTATCATAAATAAGCTGCGCCAAGAAACATAAAGGCATTTTACATTTTTAATTCTGCATCTACTTGCAGAAAATTCCCGCTTTTATTCTGCAAGTAAATTAAAAATGTAAAATCTAGAATTGCTTCTCGCCTTTGACGCGCTTTTTCTATAGCCGCAAATTTAGGACGTTACTGTTTTTCTAGTTTCGCTTGCCGCTAATTATTTTTTTATTATGTTTTTGCCGCTCGAATTTTATCGCCGCTTTAACGCCGACCGAACGCGGACGATTCGCTCTTCGGCTCAATCGTTGTAAATTCCGCCATCACCAGCTGCTCGCCGCTTTCGCCGCGCGGCGCGCCTTTTTCGGTCGAAACAATTTCGTCTTCGGCATTCTTTGCGTGCGGAAGCAGCAGACTTACGAGCAACGACAAAAAGGACAAAATCGCGCCGACCCAGAAAACTTTGTGAATCGAAGTCGCCATCGCGTCGCGCAAAACGTCGAGCGCGCCGGCGGGCAAATTGGCTTGTGCCTGCGGGTCAATCAGCGCGTTCGGATTGGCGGCAAACGCTTCGGCTTGCGCTTGCGAAATCACGCCGTTTTCTGCTTGCGCCGCACGGTTCAGATTCGTAACGAGTCCGGCGGAGAGAACCGCACCCATAATCGCCACGCCGAACGCGCCGCCGATTGCGCGCGAAAATTGATTCAAGGAAGTTGCAACTCCGAGCTGCGTTTTTTTGACCGCTTGCTGAACGGCGATTAAAAGCGTCAACATCGTTAAACCTAAGCCAGCGCCGATTAAAACCAAATCCGCATACAACCAAAAGCGCGCCGTTTCGCGCTCGACCATTGCGAGGAAAACGAAGCCGAGGGTAAGCAAAACAAATCCGGCAATCGTAATCGAGCGGTAACCGAGTTTTAGCATTAGACGACCGCCGACCACCGACATTGAAACCCAGCTCAACATCAAAGGCGTCAGAAGCGAACCGGCTTCGGTAGCGGACGAGCCGAGCGCGCCCTGTGCAAAAAGCGGTACGAAAGAAATCACGCCGAACATTGCCACGCCCGCGAGAAATCCAGCGCCCACCGAAACGGAAACCGTTCGATTTTGAAATAAATGAAAAGGAATAATCGGGTCTGCAGCGCGCCGCTCGACTATAACAAAAAGCAATATCAGAATGACCGAGCCGCCTATAAATATTAAATTCTCGGGCGCGAAAAGCGTTTCAATCGTCGTTCCGCCTTCGACAAGCGCGAGCATCATCAATGTAATCGAAGCCATCAGAAGCGTTGCGCCCGCGTAATCAATCGCCGGACGCTCCGTATGTTTCGGCTCTTTGAGAGCGATTCCCATAATAAACGCGGCGGCTAAACCAATCGGCAAATTAATATAAAAAACCCAGCGCCACGATAATTGGTCGGTAATAAATCCGCCGACAATTGGACCGACGACGCTCGACAAACCCCAAACGCCGCTGAAATATGCCTGCATTTTCGCGCGTTCCTTCAAAGTGAAAATATCGCCGATAATCGTCATCCCCAAAGGCACGAGCGCGCCCGCGCCCAAGCCTTGAACGGCGCGAAAGATAATCAACTGCGTCATAGAAGCCGACATTCCTGACAGAACCGAGCCGAGAAGAAATACTGCGATTCCGATTTGATACAGAACTCTGCGCCCGTAAAGGTCGGAGAGTTTTCCCCAAACCGGAACGGTAACGGTTGAAGTAATCAAATATGCCGAGAAAACCCAACTATAATGATTTAGTCCGCCGAGCGCGGCAATTACGGTCGGCATCGCCGTCCCGACGACCGTCGCCTCCAGCGCGGCAATGAACATTCCGGTCATCACGCCGACGGTTACCGCCCAGCGCCGTTTCGACGACATTTCAAGACGCGGCTTGTCTTTGCTTTCAATCTCTGTTTCTTTAAATCCTTCCACTCTTAAATTCTCGCTTACAAAAATATTAAATATAATTACTTCTTCTACTTTAGCGCAAAAAAATCGTTTGTATTAAATGCAAAATCGAAAAGATTTTTAGCAATACAATTGTTGGCGAGATGAGCGCTTCGCCGGAAAGTTTATATGTCATGGACGGGAAGGTTTTAGTTACGCTTGATGGCGGAGCTTATGCCTGAAAACTTTCCGCGCAAACAATTCAATTTATTATCGTCTATTGGTGGTGGAACGAACGCGACCCGGCTAAAGCTGATGCTATTCGACAATTTAAACAAAATTTCGATTTTGATGCTCTTAAGAAAATGCTCGGTAACTAATCTTGATTCTGACTAAATTCTTCAGTAAAGGAGTTAAAAGAAATGAAAAAATATATCCGACAAGCGACAAAATATGCACCTTCGTTTTTGATTTTTGCTTTTGTTGTCATTGGTATTTTGACGGTAAGTACTTTCGGGCAAAAAAGCAGGAATGCGTCGCCGCCGAAAGAGGATGTTTGGTATCTGACATGGGAATTAACCATTAAAGGGCAGGGCGAAACGAAGAATCTCGGTTACGGCAAGAGCAGCGCATCATGGGACATTGACCGTTCCTATTCCGGCACCAGTGAATTGAATTTTGCTACTCTCAAGCCGGATGTCATCACCAAGAATATGACTCCGCGTGAAATTGCGGCTATCATGGCTTCGGCACCGATGACGTGGATGCATTTTAATATGAATGACCCCACGGACATGCTAAACCGCGTCTCACCCATAAAGGTAAAAATTAAAGATAAATTGATAATGCACATAAACCAAGCCAGAGAAGGCGACGGAGATGCGATGTCAATGGATATGATTTACTGGGATGGCGAAGGCACGGCTTTGGGAGACCCCGGATCAACTTTGTTTATTGATAAAGCCAAGTCGACTTATAACATCAACATCCTGATTGACCTTCATGACACCGATAAACTTTTAAAAATAGAAAGGCACTTTACCGATGATGAAGGGAGGCATGTAACAAAACAGGATGCTTCTCTGAGGCTCATCAAAATCCCGTCAATCGTAAATCTCTTGGAAGACAATGTTATTCATCATCTCAAAAATCTACCGCTCACACTAGTTAACACAGGTTTTGAATGGGATTCAGGCGATATCGAACTCGATGAACCGCTGCTTGAAAATATGCCCGAGTCGTATAAGGGCGTAAAGGCGCATTTATTTTACCGTTTCAAGAAATACTGATAACTGACCCGGGCGGGATTTACGACTGCGATTGGAGAAGTTTATGAAAGGAAAGGGGTGGAAATCTGTTTTATGTAGCATTCTGAATTGGTCAGGAAAACTTATTGAAGGTGATGCGGACAACGAATATGCGATTGTGATGAAATCAAATTACAAACTAGCCAGCTATACGATTGAAATTTTGCTGAAATGAAGCGCGCTGCTGATTGCATAAAAAAGAGGCAGGCATTTTGTCTGTCAGCAAAAATAAAAATATGAAATAGTCAAAGTTAGGCTAACTATAATCCGGCTTGTTAATTGTCTGGTTTCTATGTTTTATCGCTCCGCAGACAGTATATCAAATGAATTGCTCGGTTTCAGCAGGAGGATATTATGAAAGCATCCAAAATTATTTTAGCTTTATTCATCGCGCAAATCTTATGTTTGTTTATTCCGCAAATAATTTTCGGTCAAACTGAAACATTTGATATCGTGCAATATACGCCGCCGAAAGGTTGGACTAAAACGCCGAAAGACGGCTCGATAACTTTTAGCGATAATAACAAAACCACTAACGGTTTTTGTCTTATCACGGTTTATGCAAGCACGGCGAGCGAGGGTAATCCACAAAAGGATTTTACAAATCGGTGGAATGATTTAGCGGTTAAACTTCTTAAAGCCGAAGCAAATCCCAAAACAGAAACGCAATCGGCTGACGGCTGGACAATAACGGCGGGCGTCTCGCAAATTGATGTGGACGGAACCAAGTCGTTTGCGCTTTTGACGGTTTTTAGTGGTTTCGGAAAAACTGTCAGCGTTCTCGCAGTTTTTAATGATGAGTCTTATATGACTCAATTGGGGACATTTACCGCCGGGATAGAACTTAATAAAACAGCGCAAACTACAAAACCTTTAGTCTCAAATCCACCGACTTCCAACCAAAGAAATCAAACGGGAAAGTTTGGCTCGATGACATACGCCGCGCCTGCCGGGTGGACAGAGCAGATATTTGAAGATGGCGTTGTATTTAAGCCGAAAGATTTACCTGCGGAGGAACATTTGACTGTTCAAATAATGCCGCCGATTAATTTTTCAGGCACTCTCGAACAGGCTCTGGCACAAAGTTACGACGAAGCCGCCGCGATGTATAAAGTAACCAAGATGAATGATGTCAACGGCGGCAATTATCCAAAAATCGAAGCTAAAAAATCATTTCGGGGATGGGATTATATTCGCGGCAAAGGCGGTGTTCAGGCTGAAAATGGAACACCTTATAAAACCGAACTCGGACTGGAACTGTTTGTCGTTAAAATCAACAACCGATTTGAACGGATTGCGATTTTAGAATCGAAAAATAACTGTAATCCTTCCCAATACTATCCATCTGACAGAATGAGTTACCGTAAGGGCATCGAGAATTTTTTATTCTCCTTACAATTTACCGACTTCAATGCGACAGTTTTAGAAACAGGCTCCGCCAAAGGCTCCGGCATTGTCGGCGTGTGGCAAGGCATTTCGCTGTCCGTCGGTCCAACATCAGTCAGCCAGTATCTTGGTATCGGAAATAAAGTTTTTTCGGCTATTTTCTTTACTAACGGGCAAGTATATTTTGGACCCAGTTTTCCAGCCGAAGGATTGGATGGATTAAATAGCCGGATGCCGCCGGAGCTAAATCGGCGGGATTGGGCAACCTACACTTTCAGCAATGGAAGAGGTGTTTTGAAAATGCCTTATGGCGATATTCCGATGCGGATGGAAAACAATAAATTTATTATTACTCCCGGTAAAACCGATCACGAATTTATAAAAATGAATCCTGTTGACGGTGCAGTGTTTAATGGAACTTATGCGTTGAGCGAATCGAACGGAAAAATTCCTTCAATCACTTTTACTTCCAATGGACGCTTTACAGATCACGGGGCGCTGAAAGTTCTCTATCACGAATATGTTGATTGCTTAAATCCCGCAGCGACCGAAGGCTCAGGCACTTATGAGGTAAAAGATTATTCGATGATATTTAATTATTCCGACGGGCGAAAAATAAAGATTGCTTTTATCGGTTTGGAGTACGACAAAAGCAATCAAAGCCCGCCAACTTTTATGATAAGCAATAACTACGACGAATTAACTAAAAAATGATTTGTTAACCTGTAATGAAAATGTTTGATAATTATCCTTTTTACTAAGAAGTGTTGAATAGGATTGGTTTTCGTTAGTAAGTAGAATTGTTTTTGTCAGTCCTTATGACATTTATAGTAATGACTTAACCTTGATTAATTATTGAGTACTCATATTTGATGTTATGAAGACGTCGGGGTTGACTCGTGCGGTAAGATATTTGAAGTGAGTTGCTTTTTTCATTTCTTCGACAACTGAAATCTCAATTTTGAGATATTCAGAGGAGAATGTGCTTAGGCAGT
>JALYZF010000191.1 GCA_030948995.1 Acidobacteriota bacterium | reverse complement strand
TTGGCTAAGAGATGCATATTTTTATATTTGAATAAATTTTTGAATGCTTTGAGGAGAAAAATTATGAGTGAACCGAGAGAACCGAGAAAGATAATTGAACCGGCAAAATGGGAAAAGTTTTTGCAAGAGTTTTCCGAGAGAAACAATAATCGCCGCGCTCGTTTCGATATATTCCGAGCGGATGGAACAGTCGAGGAAGAAGGCAGCGAAGGGCATTTTGAAGACGCTTCGCTGAAACACAACGGAAAGGCGTCGAACGTTGAAGTAATTCGCATCGACCGCGCCAAGAGCAACGCCGAAAAAACAAAAGACGTAGTAACGAACGTGCGCGGCATCACGGTTCAATACGATACTGACGGCAGCGAAGACATTTTGGAAATTACGGATGACCAGAATACTTTGATAAGTTTGCGTTTTGAATCGAAAATTGACGGGGCTTCCTAAAATTATGGATTTAATTTCAGCGGAAATTCAGGAATACGCCGAAAAACATACGTCCGCTGAGAGCGAGATTTTAGAACGCCTGCGGCAGAAAACTTTCGGCGAGCGAGCGGATAAATCAATGCTTTCGGGCTTTTATCAAGGTCGCTTGCTTTCGATGCTGAGCCACATGATTCAGCCGAACCGCATTTTGGAAATCGGAACTTATATGGGTTATTCGGCGCTCTGCCTTGCGGAAGGTTTGCACGAAGACGGAAAAATTATCACGATTGATATGCAGCCGGAAACCAACGCCGTCGCTAAGGAGTTTTGGGCGCAAACGCAGTATTACAATCGGATTGAATCGTATCTCGGCGACGCACAGGAGATAATTCCAAAACTAAAGGAGATTTTCGACTTTGTTTTTATTGATGCCGACAAGCCGAATTATTGGAATTATTACAATCTGGTTTTCCCGAAATTAAGAGTCGGCGGAATTATTATTGCCGACAATGTTCTTTGGAGCGGAAAAATTTTAGACAAGAAAACAAACGACGAAAGCACAATCGCGCTGCGCGACTTTAACGAAAAGATTCAAGCGGACGAGCGCGTCCGCAACATTTTGCTTGCCGTACGCGACGGTTTGATGATTGTGCGAAAAGACAGAGATTAAAGGAGAAGAATTTAATGGCAAATGAATTTTATGAAATTCCAGTGAAAAAAATTGACGGCACGAACACGAATTTAAGCGAATACAAAAACAAAGTTCTGCTCGTCGTCAACGTCGCCTCGAAATGCGGTTTGACGCCGCAATACACAGGCTTGGAAAAACTTTACGAAAATTATCGGGAAAAAGGTTTTGAAGTTCTAGGTTTTCCCGCCAACAATTTTATGGGACAAGAGCCGGGCAGCGAAGAGGAAATAAAAGATTTTTGCTCGACGAATTACGACGTGCAGTTTCCGCTTTTCTCGAAAATTTCCGTCAAAGGCGCAGACCAAAATCTGCTTTATAAATATCTGACCGAAACGAAACCGGAAACGGACGTAAACGACGGCGAGTTTGAAGCGAAGCTAAAAGGTTACGGCTCGACGCGCGCGACGCCGAATGAAGTTTTGTGGAATTTTGAGAAATTTCTTGTCGGCAAAAACGGAGAAATTGCGGCGCGTTTTGCGCCGGACGTAACGGCGGAAGACGAGCGTTTAATTGAAAAAGTAGAAGAAGAATTGGCGAAATAAGAATATGGAAAAGAGAAAATTCGGCAAAACGGATATGGAAGTTTCCGTGCTTGGTTTCGGCGGCGCGGAAATCGGTTTTAACGCCAGTCAAACGCAGGCGGATGTTGACGCGCTGCTCAACTCGGCTTTGGATGCCGGACTTAATTTAATTGACACGGCGGCGGCGTATCAATCGAGCGAAAAAATGATTGGCGAAGCCGTCGGGCGGCGGCGCAAGGAATTTTATTTGATTACAAAATGCGGCGCGCTCGACGGTTTTTCGCGCGAAGATTGGTCGAAAAAGGGAATTTTAGAGACGATTGAGCAAAGCCTTCGTAATTTGAAAACGGATTATTTGGATATTGCTCAACTGCACAGTTGTTCAGCCAAAGAACTGCGGCGCGGCGAAGCAATCGAAGGTTTGCAGCGCGCGCAGGAAAAAGGCTACACGCGATACATCGGTTATTCGGGCGACAACGAAGATGCAGTGGCGGCGGTTGAAATGAATATTTTCGACTCGTTGCAAACCTCCGTCAACATCGCCGACCAAGTTGAGATAGAAACGGCGATTCCGCTCGCCGCCGAAAAAGGCTTGGGCATAATTGCAAAGCGTCCGATTGCCAACGCCGTCTGGCGCGAAGCGGAAAAGCCCGCCAACACTTACGTTCACGAATACTGGGATAGAATTCAAAAACTCAAATACGATTTTTTGAAAAACCCGCTGGAAGAATCAATCGGCGGCGCGCTCCGCTTTACGCTTTCAATTCCGGGCGTCTGCGTGGCGATTGTAGGCACGACGCGCCCGAATCGCTGGCAGACAAACGCCGATTATGTGCGGCAGGGAAATTTGTCGGACGCTGAATTTAAAGCAATTCGCCAGAGATGGCACGAAGTTGCAGACGAAAGTTGGGTTGGAATGACTTGAGATAATGGTGAGTTGTGAGTGGTAAGTGGTGAGTTAATGAATTCGTCTTCTCACTCCCAGTTCACCATTAAAATACCTATGAGCAAATTATTTGAACGATTTAAACTGCGCGGAATCGAATTTCGCAATCGAATCTGGGTTTCGCCGATGTGCCAGTATTCGAGCGTGGACGGAATGCCGACCGATTGGCATCTAGTTCATTTGGGAAGCCGCGCGGTCGGAGGCGCGGGGCTTGTAATGCAGGAAGCAACGGCAGTTTCGCCCGAAGGCAGAATTTCGCCGACGGACGCCGGAATTTGGTCGGACGCGCACGCCGAAGCGTATAAAAGAATTGCAAAATTTATCAAAGAACAAGGCGCGATTGCCGGAATTCAATTGGCGCACGCCGGACGCAAAGCCTCGACTGCCGCGCCTTGGAACGGCGGCAAAAAAGTTGACGCTTCAAACGGCGGCTGGGAAACCATTGCGCCGTCTGCGATTCGATTTAACGAAGATTATCCGTTGCCGCGTGAAATGAATCGAAGCGATATAGAAAAAGCAACCGGCGATTTTGTCGCAGCGGCAAAACGCGCCGTTGAAGCCGGTTTTGAAGTTGTTGAAATCCACGCCGCGCACGGTTATCTGTTTCACGAATTTCTGTCGCCGCTTTCAAACAAACGCACGGACGAATACGGCGGAAGTCTTGAAAATCGGATGCGTTTCCCATTGGAAGTTTCACGTAAAGTCCGCGAAACAGTTCCCGAAAATCTGCCCGTATTCGTTCGCATTTCGGCAACTGATTGGACTGACGGCGGCTGGGATTTGGAGCAATCCGTCGAATTTTGTAAACAGCTAAAAGAAATCGGCATTGATTTAATTGATGTTTCGACAGGCGGCAACGTGCCTGACGCAAAAATTCCCGTGGCGCCGAACTATCAAGTGCTGTTCGCGGCGGAGATTCGCAAACAAATTGGTATCGCAACGGCGTCGGTCGGGATGATTACCGAGCCGACGCAAGCCGAAGAAATTCTGCAAAACGCGCAGGCGGACGCGATTTTTATGGCGCGCGAGTTTTTGCGCGAGCCTTATTTTCCGTTCCGAGCCGCAAGAGAATTAGGCGGAAATGTTGACGTGCCGAAACAATATGGACGCGCGATTCAGCTTGAAAACGCGCAGGAAGTAAAAAGCGCGGCGAAAAAGTAAAAGAGGAATTATGAGCAGTTTTTCACATATTCCATTTTCAGTTTTAGATTTGTCGCCGATAAACAAAGGTGGAACGGCAGGCGAAGCGCTGCACAACTCGCTCGCTTTAGCGCGGCACACCGAACGTCTCAGCTATAAAAGATTTTGGCTTGCCGAACATCACAATATGACGGGCATTGCGAGCGCGGCGACTTCGGTTGTTATCGGTTATGTCGCAGGCGGAACGTCAACGATTCGTGTCGGTTCAGGCGGCATAATGCTGGCAAATCACGCGCCGCTCGTTATTGCCGAACAATTCGGAACGCTCGAATCGCTTTATCCGGGACGAATTGATTTGGGGTTGGGACGCGCGCCCGGAACCGACCGACCGGCGACTGTTGCTTTGCGCCGCACGTTGAATTCCGACGGCGACGATTTCCCGGAGTTTTTGGAAGAATTACGTTTTTTTCTGCGCGAGCCGGTTGCAAATCAAAGAGTCCGAGCCGTGCCGGGCGCGGGTTTGAATGTTCCCGTCTGGCTTCTCGGCTCAAGCGGTTTTTCGGCGCAGCTTGCCGGGCAGTTAGGTTTGCCGTTCGCCTTTGCCGGACATTTTTCGCCCGAATATATTTTGCCCGCGCTTGAGCTTTATCGTAAAAGTTTTAAACCTTCGGAAACGTTGGAAAAACCGAATGCGATGTTGGCGATTAACATTATTGCGGCTGAAACGGACAAAGAAGCGTGGCGATTGGCGAGCTCGCAGTTTCAATCGTTTCTGAATTTAATTCGCGGAACACCCGGCAAATTGCAGCCGCCGGTTGACGATATGCACGAGCTTTGGACGCCGCAGGAAAAAGCGGCGGTCGAATCTCGTCTGGGCGGCTCGATTATCGGCAGCGCAGCTACAGTTAAAACTGAACTGGAAAGAATTTTGGGTGAAACTAAAGCCGACGAATTGATGATTAACGCAATGATTTTCGACCACGCGGCGCGGCTTCGCTCATACGAAATCGTCGCCGATGTATGGCAAAACAAAGTCGAAGCAAAGTCGGCATAAATTTTAGGAGAGATGTTAATGAAAATCGGTATTATCGGCGCGGGAAATATCGGCGCAAACGCGGCAAAATTATTCGCGGAAGCCGGACACGAAGTTGCGATTGCCAACTCGCGCGGCGCGGAAACGTTGAAGGATGTGGTCGAAGAAATCGGCGAGCGGGCGCAAGCGGCTTCAATCGAAGACGCTGTGAAATTCGGCGAAATCGTTTTTATTTCGATTCCGTTCGGCAAATACAAAACGCTTCCCGCCGATATTTTTCAAGGCAAAATCGTCGTCGATTCAAACAATTATTATACCGACCGCGACGGGCAATTTGAAGAATTGGATTCAGGCGAAAGGACTTCGAGCGAACTTTTGCAGGAACATCTAAAGGGCGCAAAAATCGTTAAAGCATTTAACACGATTTGGTTTGAGCATTTGAAAACTTTAGGAAATACGGATTTGCCGCTTGAAAATCGCCGTGTGATTTTTGTCGCGGGCGATGACTCCGAAGTGAAGAAACGAGTTTCGGATTTAATTGAAGAAATCGGTTTTGCCGCTTACGACACGGGAAGTTTGCGCGAAGGCGGGAAAAATCAAGAGCCGAATACGGCGATTTACAATCAGAATATAACTCCGAGCGAAGCGGCGGCGATTTTAGGTTCGGAAGGTTATTAAAATTCAGGGTATTTGAAAAAGGGGAAGATAAATTTATGTCAAAATTATTTGAAAATTTGAAAATCGGAAACACACAGTTGGAAAATCGAATCGTTTATTCGCCGATGACGCGCAGTCGCGCCGATGACGCGGGCATTCAGCCGGATTTTGCGGCAGAGTATTACGCGCAGAGAAATTCGGCGGGTTTGATTATTACCGAAGCGACGAATGTTTCGCCGATGGCGAAAGGTTATGTGCGAACGCCGGGAATTTATACGGACGCGCAAATCGAAAGTTGGCGAAAAATTACGGACGCGGTTCACGAGAAAAACGGCAAAATTTTTATGCAGATTTTTCACACGGGACGCATCGCGCTACCGGATTTTTTGCCCGAAGGAATTGAAAAACCCGTCGCGCCTTCCGCCGTCAAAGCGAACGGGCAAAATTATACTGACGACGGAATGAAAGATTTTGTCGAGCCGCGCGAATTGACGACCGAAGAAGTCAAACGAACGATTCGAGATTTTGCGGCGGCGGCGAAAAATGCGATTAAAGCGGGATTTGACGGCGTTGAAATTCACGGCGCTAACGGTTATCTCGTTCATCAGTTTTTAGGCACGAATACGAATTTGCGAACGGATGAATACGGCGGTTCTGATGAAAATCGGGCGAGGTTTCTGCTCGAAATCGCGGACGCGATTGCGGCGGAAATCGGCGCGGACAAACTTGGCTTAAAAATCTCGCCGACCGTTCCGTTTAATGATATGAAAGACGAAAACGCGCGGGAATTTTATCCGTATATCGTTGAAGAATTGAACAAACGAAACTTGGCATATCTGCACGTCGGATTCGAGGAAACGCCGGAGATGGACATTCATTGGCACAAATTTTTGCGCCCGCTTTTCAAAGGCGTTTATTTTGCCAACGGCGGTTTTACAAAAGAAACAGGCGAAGAATTTTTGCAGGAAAATCTCGCGGACGCGATTGTTTACGGCAAATTATTTTTAGCAAATCCCGACTTGCCGAAGCGTTTTAAATTGGACGCGGAACTAAACGAATGGGACGCAGATACGTTTTATTCGCCGGGCGAAAAAGGTTACACGGATTATCCGACTTTGGAAGAAGCGCAGGCGGCTTAGCAGAAATTTGTATGGGCGTTGGCTTGTCTTCGCCCGCACAAGTTGAATTACTCGAAATTACGGAGAAAGATTTTGTCATTAAAACAAAAATTACACGAAATAAGCGAGCGAAGCGGCGGAAAAATTCCCGATGAAATCAGACATAAAATGGCGCGGGCGACGCAGGAATTGAAAGATTCCGGGCAAGCCGAACGCGCAATCGGCGTGGGCGATAAAATGCCTTCGTTTGCGCTGCCGAACACAAAAGGCGAGACGATAAAATCGGACGATTTGCTGAAAAACGGCAATCTCGTCGTTACATTTTATCGTGGAGTTTGGTGACCGTATTGCAACGCGGAGCTGGAAGCTCTGCAAGAAGTTTATGCGGAAATAAAGTCGCAGGGCGCGAATTTGGTGGCGATTTCGCCGCAGCTTGTCAAATATTCAAAACAGATGAAAAGCAAGCACCAACTCGAATTCGATATTTTGAGCGACGAAGGAAACAAAGTCGCCGACGAATTTGGTTTGAAGTTTGCTTATCCCGATTATCTGATTGAAATTTACAAAAATTTCGGCTCGGATTTAGAGCGTTTTAACGGCGACGATTCGTGGACGCTGCCGATGCCGGCGCGGTATGTCGTCGGTCAGGACGGCATCGTCAAAGCGGCGGACGTTCATCCCGATTATACGAAGCGTCCTGAGCCGTCGAAGACGGTTGAGGATTTGAAAAATATCTAAAGGAGTAAAAGATTATGAGCGAGAAAAAAGTGTGGTTTATCACGGGTTGTTCGACCGGATTTGGGCGCGAACTGGCAAAGCATTTGCTGGAAAACGATTATCGCGTCGTCGTTACGGCGCGAGATGTTGAAAAAGTGCGCGATTTAGTTGAAATAAACGAGGAAAATGCGTTTGCTGTCGCGCTGGACGTAACCGACAAAGCGCAGGTTAGCGAAGCGGTCGAGCAGGCGGAAAAGCATTTCGGTAAAATCGATGTGCTGGTCAATAACGCCGGGTTCGGTTATTTCGGCGCGATTGAAGAATCGGACGAACGGGAAGTCCGCGCGATGTTTGAAGCAAATTTCTGGGGTTTGGCGGAAATGACGCGCGCCGTTTTGCCGAAAATGCGCGAGCGAAAAAACGGGTTTATCGTCAATATTTCGTCAATCGGCGGCTTGGTCGGTTTTCCGGGAGTCGGCTATTATAACGCGACGAAATTTGCCGTCAACGGTTTTTCCGAATCGCTGCAAAAGGAACTTCAGCCGCTCGGCATTAAAGTTATGATTGTCGAGCCGAGCGGTTTTCGCACCGATTGGGCGGGACGTTCGGCGAATGAAGCGACGAACGCGATTGCCGATTACGCCGAAACTGCCGGGGCAAATCAGGCGGCAATTCGCGGTTACAGCGGCAACCAGCCGGGCGACCCGGTTCGCGCCGCAAAAGCGATTGTTGCGGCGGTCGAAGCCGAAAACGCGCCAATAAATTTACTGCTCGGACGCGCCGCTTTAAAAGGAGCGCGTTTGAAGCTCGACAATTTGAAACGTGAATTCGATGCTTGGGCGGACGTGAGCGAAGGCGCGGATTTTCCCGAAACGGAAATGGCGCAGGCTAAATAATCATTTGGAGAAATTATGAAAAAACGAATATTGGGAAAAGATTTGGAAGTTTCAGCCGTCGGGCTGGGCTGTATGGGAATGTCGGATTTTTATTCGGGACGCGACGATGCGGAATCAATTGCGACGATTCACCGCGCGCTTGAACTCGGCGTGAATTTTCTCGACACGGCGGATATGTATGGACCTTTTACGAATGAAGAACTTGTCGGGAAAGCCATTAAAGGCAAGCGCGACGAATTTGTGATTGCGACGAAATTCGCTATCGTGCGCGATGCGAACGACCCGACTGTGCGCGGCATTAACGGCAAGCCGGAATATGTTCGGCAAGCTGTCGAGGGAAGTTTGAAGCGTCTCGGAATCGAAACGATTGACCTTTATTATCAGCATCGTGTTGACCCAAACACGCCGATTGAGGAAACCGTCGGCGCGATGGCTGAACTCGTCAAACAGGGAAAAGTGAAATATCTCGGTTTGTCGGAAGCGTCAGCCGAAACAATCCGACGCGCTTATAAAGTTCATCCGATTGCGGCTTTGCAATCGGAATATTCTTTGTGGACGCGCGATGTTGAAGACAACGACGTTTTGGCGACGTGCCGCGAACTCGGCATCGGTTTTGTTCCGTATTCGCCTCTTGGACGCGGATTTTTGTCGGGCGAGATTAAGCGATTTGAAGATTTGGCGGAGGACGATTATCGCCGGCACAGCCCGCGTTTTCAGGGCGAAAATTTTGATAAAAATATCAAACTCGTCGAAAAGATTGAAGAAATCGCCCGTGGAAAAAATATTACGGCTTCGCAGCTCGCGCTCGCGTGGGTTTTAGCGCAAGGTCAGGACGTTGTGCCGATTCCGGGAACGAAACGCCGCAAATATTTGGAACAAAACGCCGCAGCCGCCGATGTTATTTTGAGTCAGGAAGATTTGGCGCGCATTGAAGACGTTTTCCCGAAAGATGCAGCGGCAGGTTTGCGCTATCCAGAAGCTATGATGAAATCGGTAAACGCATAGTCGGATGAATTTATGAATGACGAAAAAATCGTGCTGATTGCGTGCCTTAAAGTTAAAAAGGGAAAAGAAGACGAAGCGAAGCGTGTCGCTTTAGCGATAGTTGCCGATTCACGCGCCGAGGCAGGCTGTTTGAATTACGACTTTCATCAGGCGATTGACGACCCGACGATTTTTTTCTGGCACGAAACGTGGGCAAACAAATCTGCGCTCGACGCGCATTTTGAGAAACCTTATTTCGCCGAACTAGGCGCGAAACTAAAGGATGTTGATGAAGAATCTACGCAGTTGACTTTGACAAAAATGGTCAGCGAAAAGGCGTAATTTTTGGTAAATTAAACGAATAAAATAATTTTAGGAGAATAAAAATATGCATTTTACAAGAAAAGCGGATGCTGATTGGAACGGCGGAATTATGGACGGCAAAGGCACTGTCAAACTCGGCAGCGGCGCCTTTGAGGGCGCGTATTCTTTTCAATCGCGTTTTGGCGACGATACGAAAGCGACAAACCCGGAAGAGCTAATCGCGGCGGCGCACGCTGGCTGCTATACGATGGCTTTATCGGGAAATCTGGGCAAAGCCGGATACGCCCCGAAAAATATTCACACGACGGCGAATGTAAAAATCGAAAAACAAGGCGACGGCTTTGTCATTCCGAATATTGATTTGCAGACGACAGCCGACGTTGACGGAATTTCCGACGAAGAGTTTCAACAAATTGCCGAGAAAACAAAAGAAACCTGTCCGGTTTCGCAAGTTTTGGCGGGCGCGAAAATCAGCTTGAAAGCAGAATTGAAACGAGCGTCGGCGGCGCAGTAGTAAATCTGGAAATCAATTTGGCAAAACGAATATTGCCAAGTTAAGATTAAGAAAAACTTGTGGAAATTAGTTTGAAATAATTTCCGCATTGTAATGATTATAAATTTTAAGGAGTGAAAATAATGGGAAATTTTACGAAGGAAGCGACCGATTCAAATTTTGAAACGGACATTTTAGGTTCGGACAAAGCGGTGCTGGTTGATTTTTGGGCGGAGTGGTGCGGACCGTGCCGAATGATTGCGCCGTCGGTCGAAGCCATTGCCGAAGAATACGGCGATAAAGCGGGCGTCTTTAAGATGAACGTCGATGAAAATATGAATGTGCCGCAACGTTTCGGCATTCGCGGCATCCCGACCTTGATTGTTTTCAAAGGCGGACAGGAACAGGAACGCATCGTCGGCGCAGTTTCACGTGACGCCATAGCCAAGGTGATGGAAAAATACGTCTAGCATCGAACAATAAAAACTAAGGGATGAACGAGAAAAATCTTTTTCATCCCTTTTTTATTTATCAATACTTTATTTGTATTCTTAATTTCATCCTTCAACATCCCTTAGCCTTTATCCTTTCCTAGCTGGCATAGTGGTTGCTTCTCTAAGACCGACATTGAAGCCGTTGTATCAAAAACATTCTCTCGAATTACCAAGAGAAAACGGCTTTCTTTAATATTCAAAATAAACAGGAGAAATTATGAACGCAATAGAATTACTTAAAGCCGACCACGACAAGGTTGACGAACTTTTCAAACAAGCCGAAGCGACCGAAGACGAAAATAAAAAACACGGTCTTTTTACAAAGATTAAAACCGAGCTTTTAACGCACACGCATATCGAAGAAACGGTTTTTTATCCGGCGATTATGAAAAATGAAGAACTCAAGGACATTGTGCTTGAAGGACTCGAGGAACATAAACAGGCAAAAACTTTGCTCCGCGAAATTCCGAATCTATCGGACGGCAGCGAAAAATTTGACCCGAAATTCAAGGTTTTAATGGAAGACATCGAGCATCACGTCAAGGAAGAAGAAGAAGAAATGTTTCCGCTCGTCAGAAAAGCATTCAGTAAAGAACAGCTTGAAGAACTCGGCGAACAACTTGCCGCCGAAAAACAAAACTTTCAAAAATCCTATCAGGCAAGCGCCTAAACAGTTTTATTTTTGAACTGAAAAAGCCGCAGATTAATAAAATAATCTGCGGCTTTTTCGTTTAAGTTTTCACTGCCGCGTTTCCTTTCAATTCTTGAAATTCTTCTAAAACATCGAAAACTTGAAGCGCGTATTTCACATTTCCGAACGGCGCGGAAACCTGCACGCCTTGAATCAGGTCGCGGACTTCCGTCAAAGATTCGCGTGCGATTTTAATTCCTTCGTCGCGCGCTGTTTCCTTGCTTTTGTCTGACGCTTTTCGCATTCGTTCGAGAATATCGTGCGTAACATTAACACCCGGCACTTCGTTGTGCATAAATTCGGCGTTGCGAATTGAGACGAGCGGGAAGATTCCGGCAACAATCGGAATGCGGACGTGCGCGATGCGTTTGAGAAAATCGCGCAGCTGCTTTGTGTCGTAAACCGGCTGCGTGATTGCATATTCCGCGCCCGCTTCGACTTTCCATTCAAAGCGTTTTATTTCTTCGTCCAGATTTATCGCGCCCGGATTGACGCCGACGCCGATTGAAAACGCGGTCGGACAGCCGATTGGATTGTTGCCCAAATCAAGCCCGTGATTGAGTTTGTTGACCATATTCGTCAAGCCGATTGAGTCAATGTCGAAAACGGCGGTCGCATCCGGATACGGTCCCATTTTCGGCGGGTCACCTGTGATTATCAAAAGATTATGCAAACCAAGTGCAGCCGCGCCAAGCAAGTCCGACATCATTCCAAGAAGATTTCTGTCGCGGCAGCAGTAATGCAAAACGGCTTCGATGCCGAGTTTTTGTTCGACAAGAATCGCCGTTGCCTGCGCGCTCATTCTGGTTTGGGCGCGCGGTCCGTCGGGAATATTTACCGCATCAACGCCTGCCTGTTTCAAAACGCTGATTGAATCCAGAGTTTTCGCTGCGTCGCAGCCTTTCGGCGGCAGAACTTCAACGGATGTTACAAATTCGCCGCGCGCGATTTTCCGCGACCAGTTTGAACGCTCTTCAGCCGGAACGACCTGCACGTCAACCGGCTTTAAATCAATCACTTTTATTTTTTCCGTTTCTCGTGCGACGGCTTTTATCTGGCGCGGGCTGATGGCACGCACCGAATCGGCGATAAGTTTGATATGTTTCGGTGTCGTGCCGCAGCAGCCGCCGACGAAACTCGCGCCTGCCTTTATAAAACGCTTGGCGAATTTCGACATATATTCCGGCGAACACATATAAAACTGCCGCCCCTGCACGTCGCGCGGAAGTCCCGCGTTTGGCTGTGCGGAAAGTTTTTTTGTCGTCACGAGGCGCATTTTTTCAAGCGCGGTTAAAATATGCGTCGGTCCAACGCCGCAGTTCAAACCGATAACGTCTGCGCCCCATTCGTCGAGACTTGCGGTAAAAACTTCGGGTATTGCGCCGAAAACGGTTTTGCCGTCGGTTTGAATCGTCATCTGCGCGATAATCGGCAAATCGCACAATTCTTTAATCGCCCTAATAGCCTGCTCGATTTCCGACAAATCAGAAAAAGTTTCGAGCAGAAATAAATCCACACCACCTTCTAAAAGCGCGGAAACCTGCTCGGCAAACATTTCTTTGGCTTCATCAAATGAAGTCGGACCGTATGGCTCGATTCTTAAATCCAGAGGTCCAATCGCGCCCGCGACAAAAACGTCTTCACCCGCTGCTCCGCGTGCCAGCCGCGCGCCTGCAATGTTGATTTCTCTCAACTTATTTTCAAGTCCGTACTGCTGAAGTTTATGACGGGTCGCGCCGAATGTATTCGTTTCGATAACATCTGCGCCTGCTTTGATATATTCGTCGTGAACTTCACGCACAAGGTCGGGGGAAACCAAATTCAACTCGTCGTAAGAGCGATTGATATAAACGCCCTTGTCGTAAAATCTCGTCCCGATTGCGCCATCGAAAACGTAAATACTGTCGGTGTCTAAAAGTTCTCTAAAGTTTCTCATAAAATAAAAAATTCTCGCCTGCCTTTTATAGCCGCGAGAATTATAAAAATTATTCGGTTAAGTCGGCTGTTTAGCAGTTTATTTTACGTGGTCGCAAGTCGCTGTGTAACTCACCACGAATGTTAAAAACAAATAATGCGATTTTTATGGGTAAAGTGTCAAGCAGAAAACGAATTAGTTTGCAGCGGTTTTGCCCGAACTTAATGCGCCGTAAAATGCGTAGTTGGATTTTTTGCCTGTAATTTCCAGCCGCCAGTTCGTAAAATCTTCGGCTTGCGTGCAATTGTTTCCTCTGCCCTGCAAAACCAAAAAGTATTCGGTTGCAGGCGCAAAGCCCTTTTGAAAAATTCCCGTTCCGCTTTGAACCTTCGATTTAAATCGCCATTCTTTGTAAAGCAGCGGTCCGCCGCCTCCGCCCTGTTTGCCGTCGTGAATATCTGCCATATATGAAACCATCGAGGTTGGAAACATTAAATTTAATGCTCCGATTTTGCCTTTATCGTCTTTGAAATTAAACTTCCAAGCGTTGCTTTGAAGCAAACCGTTCAATGAATAACTTTCGCCAATCGGGTTGATTCCCAAAATATTATCTTCGCCTGCGGTCATAAATAAATTTGCGTTAGCGAATCGGATTTTACGGAGTTCATCGAGTTCCAATTTTTCAGGCTTTTTGGCGCTGATTGAGTAAGCTCCGTCTTCGGCGCAACAGGCGCAGGCAAAGGCATTGGTCGGGAAAAACAAGCCGAGCGCAATAAAAGCTACAAAAAACAGCGAAAACAATTTCATTAAAATATTATCCTCCAAAAATTAATGAATTCTGTGCCTTATCTGGAAAAATGTCAATTGAAATTATTTTTGACATTTCGGACAGAAATAACTCGAACGTCCACCTTGTTTGACGCGCTCAATCGGCGTCTCGCAGTTGACGCACGGCGCTTTCTCGCGGTCGTAAACGCGCCATCTCGCTTCGTAACCGCCGTCGTAATAACTGCCGTCAATATTTTCCGGGTTGACGTTTAGAGTTGAGCCGTGATTGATTGACTCTGCCAAAACTTCGCGGATTTTTTCAAATAAAACGTCGGCGCGGCGGACGGAAAGTTTATTAGCCGCGATTTGCGGATTAACGCACGCCAGAAACATCGCTTCAGCCGCGTAAATATTGCCGAGTCCTGTAACTTTCGTTTGGTCGAGCAGAAATTCCTTCAAACTGCGTTTTGATGTTTTAAGAATTTCCCGAAAATATTTTTTATTAAATTCTTCAGAAAACGGTTCGGGTGCGAGTTTTTTAAGTTCCTTCGTGTCGCGGAGTTTCGCGGTTTCGACGATTTTCATAAAACCGAAATGTCTCTGGTCGGAAAAAACGAGACGGCTTTCGTCCGAGAAATAAAAAATCGCGTGCGTGAATTTCGGCAAATTTTTTTCAAGCGGCAAAAGCATAAATCGCCCGCTCATCCTAAGATGCGCGATTAAAGTTTGCCCGTTATCAAAATCGAACAAAATGTGTTTACCGCGCCGACCAACGCTTGTTATCGTCGAATCTCGCAGCCGTTCGGCAAAATCAGCAGGCGTGTTTTCCGGCGCAAGACGCTGGCGCAAAAGCTCGGCGACTAGAATTCGGCGATTTTTTACAAGAGCATTTAGCGATTTAGCGACTAGTTCGA
>JALYZF010000169.1 GCA_030948995.1 Acidobacteriota bacterium | reverse complement strand
GTTTGATGTGTTTATCACCGCCGGTTTGCGCCGCGCGGTTTTGATTCGGGTTTGATGAATTTTGATTCGACTGATTTTGCGGCGTCGAATCGTTTCCGCCCGGCGTCTGTTCGGTTTTCGGCTTTTCCGTTTTCGGCAATTTCGGAACTTTTATCGGAAACTGCGCGGAGACGGTTTCGATTCCAAAAGCCGACACGATTAAAAATGCGAACATTAACAATGAATTCTTTTTCATATTTCTCCTTTTTTTCTTTCTTTGACTGCTGCCGTTGCTTAAATCTCCATCGGTGGTAGATTAGCGACATTTTACTGAGTTCGTCCCGAAATTAATTCCGAGCGTATTTCTATAAGTCCCATTCGGTTATTAAATTTCCCTCTTTTGTGTGAGTCCAGTAGTGTATTTTCGGTTCTGAAAATGTTATGATTAGAACTTCAAAATTTGAATTTCGGTTTGGTGGCACGGTAATCTGCGCGTCTTTAGCTTCCAGTTCCAAACCCTTGAACTTTGAGTTGGGCGACAAGCTTGAAACCGCGAAACTGAATTGAAAAGAAAGTTTCCGATAATAAATTCGGTCTATGTTTAGGGTCACCCGATTTAACGGTTTCTTAATTTGCAGATTGTGAAATTGTCTCGCCTGATAAAACTCAGCCATAATTCTGGCATCGTCAGTATCGCCGCGCCCATCTCTCGAAAGAATTCCTGCCAAGCCTCCGATAACTGAGAAGTCTTCGACTTCCGTCGAATCACCGACGACCTCTGTATATCCGGTTTCTTCCCCGTCAGTCACTTGAAAATTGAATTCAAAATCATATAAAATTTTTGCCATTTCTTTCTCCTTTTTCGAAGCTGCCAAAAACGTGCCGAGCGTAAATTTACTGTCTTCCTCTGCTTGCAAAACAAATTATTTTCCAGTTGCCGGACAGCCAACTAATTCGTCGCGGATAAATTGGGCATAGCTCGCGGCGTAAGTTCCGCCGCCCGCGTAATCCTGAATGATGTTGACGTATGTTAGATAACAATACGGATGGTCGTCGGTCGTATCTTTCAGATAAAACGCGCCGTGTTTATAACGCGCCGTCGGAATGCCGAGGTCGTTTTTGTCAATTAGCCAACTACCTTCCGACAAACCGGCAGAATAGATTTTGTAATCGGCAATTCGTTTCAAAACGCCTTTCATCATTTTTTCTTCCGCCGGATTGTGAAATTTGAAATCCGTCAAATTCCCTTTGTAAGTCGGAAGTTTTTTAGCGGCGGCGGCGTCAAGCGCGTCAAGCGCGGAATCAATCTGATTGCCGGGCGTGGCTTGCCGCCAATCGTTTATCTTGTGGTCTTTCCACCAAGCATCACGCGCTTTTCTTGACACTGCCAGCAGCAAATAATCGTCCTGCGTTTGGCTGACCAGATAAAGTTTGTCGGCGGGCGTGTATTCGTCCACTTCCTTCTGCTTTTTTTTAAGGTCGTCCAAAACAACACTCATCCAACCCTCGGGCGGAGTGACCGCCGAAGTTTTCGTTTCCGGTTTATTTTCGTTTGTCCGACTTTCGGCGGAAGCCGTAGTTGTTGTTGTCGCGGGCGTTGTTGTCGTGGTTGTCGGCTGTTCCGGTTTTGGTTTTTTGATTTTCGGGATTCTGGGAATCGTTATCGGAAATTGCGCCGAAGCAGTTTGAAAATTGAAAATAAAAATAGTCAAACATATGCACAATAAAATTGAATTCTTTTTCATAAACTTTTCCTCTCTTTTCTGTTATCGGTTTGTAAACTCATTCGCTTTGATCTTTCATCTGCTCGTCCCAGTCCATTGATTTGGGCTTGTAATTAATTTCCACAACTTCTTGACCGTCGCGCGCGTCAACCATTATCTTTTTGACGGTGGCGTCTTTTATTTCCGCGAAATCCACCCATCTGGCGGCTCCATCTCCATTAACTAATCTCAAATACAGCCTTAGCCTAAAAGTATCTGCACTTTTAAGACTATGAAATTTGCTTTTATTTTTATCCGAAGGTTTCCATTTGATAGAAATAGTTTGAGACTTGTCTTTATGGCTTTTAACGTATGACATAAACTGTGCCAAATCACTTGAATTTCCCTTTTCACCAGCCTCCAGTAAATCCTGTTTATTTTTATCTGCTGAAGATACAGCGCTTAATAAACTGATGAAACCACCAACCGCTTTAGAATCGACCTGCATTTGAAATTGATAAACAAGCATTTTTTCTTCTCCTAATTAAATTAATTTAGACCGACAGATTTCTTTTGAATGCCGAAAATCTGTGTTATATTCGGGTAAATCTTTACGTTTGACTTGAATCTAAATCTTTATTGCAGAAATTGTCTTGAGAATTGCGTGAGATTTAGATGAGAAATTTGTGAGAGTCTCTTATGTCGCTCGAAACAAAACACTTTTACGAATTCGGAAATTTCCGCTTAGACCTGTCAGAAAAGGTTTTACTGCACGACGGCGAGCCTGTTTCGCTCACGCCCAAAGTCTTCCAGACGCTTGAAATCTTCGTTCAGAACGCCGGACGGTTAATGGAGAAAGACGAGTTGATGCGGCAGATTTGGCACGACCGTTTTGTTGAGGAGAGCAATCTTACTTTTAATATCAAAACACTTCGACGCGCACTGAGCGACGACGCATACAAACCGCTTTTTATCGAAACCGTACCGCGACGCGGTTATCGTTTTATTGCTGAAGTGCGGTGCGTCGTGGAGAAAGACGAAATTTTTGTTGTAAAAGAAAAAGAATCTGTGCCGCAATTAGACGGCAAACGCGCTTCGCCCGCAAAATTTCCACATCCGACTGGTCAAAGCGAAACTCAACACTCCGGTAGAGTTGTAGCTCTAGCTGATTGGCGGTATGAAGCAAATGATAATAGAACAAATGAATCGGCAACGGCTACGGTTGAACCAGTAAAATCAAATAGGAAAATCGTCAAACTCGAATTAACTCCGGCACAGCAACTTATCAATAAAAAACGTAATAGTTATTTTTCGGCTGGAATAATTTTAGTAACCGTTTTAATGAGCGTTGGCTACGTGGCATATCGTTTTGCGAGCCATGAAAAAACTATGGTTTCTGCGAAGTCAAACGTTATGCGGCTGACATCAAACGGCAAGACCAAACTTGCCGCAGTGTCCCCTGACGGTAAATTCGTCGCCTACGTTTTGGATGATGAAGGTCAGCAAAGCCTGTGGCTAAAAAATGTCGCCGCCGCCGGAAGCGATGTGCAAATTTTGCCGCCTGTCGAAAATGTCTCGCTCGGCAACCTGACCTTTTCGCCCGACGGAAATCATATTTACTACGGTGCGAGAGACACGCTTTATCAATTGCCCATTTTAGGCGGTTCGCCGAAAAAAATTTTACAAAACTACGGCAGAGGTCATAACGAAATTACTTTTTCGCCCGAAGGCAAACAATTTGCCTTCATCCGTTTTTCAACCGCAGAACAGGAAAATTCCGTCGTGGTCGTCGCCGATGCGGAGGGGACAAACGAGCGAATAATCGCTTCGAGTCGGCGACCGACTATTTTCCTTCGTTCGGCGGCTTGGTCGCCGGACGGAAAAGTCATTGCTTGCGCGGCATTTACTCCCGCCGGGTCACAGGAAGTCGTTACGGTGCGTCTCGCCGACGGCGTTGTTTCATCTGTTCCGTCGCCGAGTTGGGGCGATGTTTGGCAAATCGTCTGGCGACCGGACGGCAGCGGCTTTCTGATGCTTGCCGCAAGCGAGAAAACTTTTCTTAACCAGCTATGGTCGCTCTCTTATCCGGGCGGTGAAGCGCAAAACATTACCAACAATTCTAACAATTATCAAAGCATCAGTTTAACTTCCAACGGACGTTCGATAGTCGCGGTGCGAGACGAACAGGAAGCGCATCTCTGGATAATGCCGGGCGAAGAAGCAAGTCAAGGCAAACAGTTAACGAGCGGATTTGAAAAGTATGACGGCGTTTGGGCAATAAATTGGACGACGGACGGTAGAATAATTTACGAAGCCGATCCGGGCGGTTACGGCGAAGTCTGGGCGTTGGAGGCGGACGGGCGCAACTTAAAACAATTGGCGGATGATACCGGCGCGACGGGTGCGTCGCCTGACGGGAAGTTTTTGCTCTATCAGAGCGATGACGGTCAAGACACTGGTTTATTCCGACTGAATTTAAGCGACGGTGAAAGGAAACGCCTGACAATCGGAACGGACATTAACGAGACGTTTTCGCCTGACGGCAGATGGATTATTTTCACGCGCTACGCTGACGATGTGGCTTTATGGAAAATTTCGATTGACGGCGGCGAAGCGGTAAAACTAACGAATTGCTCCGGCTATCCGCTTTCGCCGACCGTTTCGCCCGACGGCAAACTTATCGCGTTTTATCGCCTAAGAAGCGGATCATCGCCTCCGATTTCAATTATACCTTTTGAAGGTGGAGAAATTATCAAAGCGTTTAATGCTTCTGTTGATACTCTACAAAGTTTCGGGAAAATTGGGTTACAATGGACTCCCGACGGGCAAGCCCTCAACTACGTCGTTACCCGCGACGGCGTTTCCAACATCTGGCGGCAGCCGATTGATGGCAATCCGCCCGCGCAAGTAACGAATTTTGAATCGGGACTTATCTTCAATTTTGCTTATTCACCCGACGGCAAACAACTCGTCCTTTCACGCGGCACTTTTAACCGCGATGTAATTCTAATCAATAATTTTGAGTGAATTTTGATAGAATTAATTTTTACAGTAACTAGCAGACAAGGGGCGGGAAAATGCAAATAAATCTAAAACCAATCGGCGTGCAGGTCGCGGTCGTTTTCGGCGCGTCGAGCGGCATCGGGCGAAT
Source organism: Acidobacteriota bacterium (assembly GCA_030948995.1). Classification (GTDB taxonomy): domain Bacteria; phylum Acidobacteriota; class Blastocatellia; order Pyrinomonadales; family Pyrinomonadaceae. The sequence continues at coordinate 9,702 of JALYZF010000169.1, read as the reverse complement.
TACGGCATTGGAATTTGCAAAGCGCGGCGCGAAAGTTTGCGTGGCGGCACGCGGCGAGGAAGGCTTAAAAAGTCTTGTTAAAGAAATCGAAGCCGAAGGCGGCGACGCTTTTTACGCTATTGCGGACGCGGCGGATTTTGAGCAGGTCAAAGCGGTTGCCGACCAAACCGTCGAGCGATACGGCAGACTCGACACTTGGATTCATTCAGCCGCAGCGTTTATTTTTGCCAAAGTTGAGCAGACCGAACCGGCAGAATATAAACGTCTTTTTGAAGTAAATATTCTCGGACAAATTCACGGCGCTAAAGCCGCGTTGCCGCATTTAAAGGCAAAAGGCGGCGCGCTAATTCATATCACATCGGTTGAATCGTGGCGCGGCGTTCCATATCAATCGGCTTATGTCGCTTCAAAACACGGCATTCACGGCTTTTTGCAAGTGCTTCGCGTCGAACTCAAACACGAACAAATTCCGGTTTCGGTTACGGAGATTTTGCCTGCCGCTATCAATACGCCGATTTACGATAAAGGCGCAAATAAAATGCCATTCAAACCGCGCGCCGTTCCGCCGTTTTATCATCCGAAAATCGTTGCCGATGCGATTCTTTTTGCTGCTGAAAATCCGGTTGACGATTTAATTGCGGGCGGCGCGGGTGCGGGCGTCGTCTTAGCCGAAAGATTTTCCCCTGCCTTTGCCGGTTGGTTTTCAGAAAAAATCGGTTTTGCCGCGCAGAAAACCGACGAAGCGAATTCCAGCAATTATGAGGGAAATCTGTTCGAGCCGGTTTCCGGTTTCGACCGCATCGAAGGACGTTTTTCTAACGAACAATTAAACAGCGACCCTTACACATACTTGAAAACGAATCCGAAAGTAAAAAATGCTTTGCTGGCAATAGCGGGCGCGGCTGCCTGCGGTATTTTAATTTGGCGCAGGAAAAATAGTGAAAAACTAAAAATGATAGATAAGAAATGATAAACGAAATGTAATCCGGGTATACGTTTTTCGTTTTCATTCATCATTTTTATAATTTTTCATTAATGCTTTCTTTTTCTCTTTAGGTAATTATTGTAAAATTCCCGCATTGCTTTACACATCAGAACTTGCCGCTCGTTTAAAAATGGAAAAAAAGGAAAAAATAGTAATTGGTTTGGCTATTATTGCAACGATTATTGCCGGAATTTTGCATTACGCAGATGCGAATGCGGTTTTGGCTTTTGGCATAACAGCTGTTGCGCTAGCTTTACTGGCGGTGATTGTAGGCGATGCGACTGAACAGCTCGGCAGCCGTCTCGGTCCCGGAATGACTGGAATTTTGCAGTCCGGTTTGGGGAATCTACCAGAGCTTTTTGTTTCAATTTTCGCGCTTCGTGCAGGTTTGGCAACTGTCGTGCAAGCCGCGCTGGTCGGCTCGATTCTGGGAAATTCATTGCTGGTGTTTGGTTTGGCAATATTTTTTGGCGGACTTAAAAACGGCACGCAACGTTTTAAGTCGGAAACGCCTAAGATGATTGCGACGTTGATGCTGCTTGCAGTTGCAGCCTTGATAATTCCAACTCTTGCTAAGGTTTTACATACTCCCGCCGAACCGCATATCAATCGTTTAGACATTGCTTGCGCCATTGTTTTATTGATTTTGCTCGCGGCAAGCACTGTTTTCTCAATTAAAGGCGACAAAGCCGTCAGCCCGAATCCAAACGATTGTGAGCAAAAGCCGGAATGGTCTTTAGGTCTGACAATCGGAGTTTTGGCAGGCGCAGGTGCAGGCGCGGCTTTTGTTTCCGAATGGTTTGTTTCCGCACTAGAGCCGGCGATGAAAGCCTTGAATTTGTCGGAAGCTTTCGCCGGTTTAGTCATCGTAGCAATCGCCGGAAACGCAATCGAAAATCTTATCGGGATTCAACTGGCATGGCGTAACCAGCCGGATTATGCCGTCAGCGTGATTTTAAACAGCTCGCTGCAAGTCGCTCTCGGACTTTTCCCAATTCTCGTTTTGCTCTCGTTCGTCCTCGGCGGCTCGATTTTAACGCTTGTTTTATCGCCGTTGCTCGTCGTCGCGCTGACGCTTTCGGCAATCGTAACAGCGTTTGTCGTCTATGACGGCGAATCAATTTGGCTCGAAGGCTTGGCGCTCGTCGGACTTTATTTCATTATCGCCGCATCATTTTGGTGGGGCTGATTCGATTTTAGATTTTGAATTTGAGTTTTGATAATTCGTGCATCTTTTTAGGAGATGACAAACTCTAATTTCTACATTCTTTCATTTTGGAATAAATTCATTTCCGAAAGACTTTTATAGTTGTAAGATTTGGCATTGATAATTTATAAAGGAGATTTTTATGACACCGCAGACACAAAAAGTATTATCAGAATCCGGCTACGACGTTACGCCGATAAGCGCTGAAGAACGCGATAGGTTGGCGCAGGATTTGACAAGCGAAGAACGACATATTTTGCTCGACCACGGCACTGAACCGGCTTTTTGCGGCACTTTGACCGACAACAAGCAAGACGGCGTTTACGCTTGCCGTTTGTGCGGGTTGCCGCTCTTCGGCTCGGATTCTAAATTCCACTCCGGCACGGGCTGGGCTTCGTTTTACCAGCCGTTTGACAAGGAACATTTAAAGGAATTGCGCGATTCAAAATTCGGTATGGTGCGAATCGAAATCCGCTGCGCGCGCTGCGACGGGCATCAAGGTCACGTTTTCCCCGATGGTCCGCCGCCGACAGGACAACGTTATTGTTTGAATTCCGCGGCGCTCGAATTTTTCCCTGAAGGCGAAGAAATTTTACAGAAATCAAATGACAACGCGCATAATTGAAAGATAACTTGTTAACGCATTACTTCTATCTTGCGTCTTATTGAATGTATATTCAGGCGACACGATTTCAGGCTGTTAGCGCTCACATTGCCGGAGGTAGAATTTGGTAAAAGGCAAATATTTATTTATAATTTACGCCCTGGCGCTGCTTTCTTATCCCATTTTTGCTCAAGGGCAGGAGACCGGCGAAGACACAATACGCATTAGAACCCGCGTGGTTTTTATTGACACGCTCGTTAAGGACAAGAAAACAGGCTTGCTGGTTGCCGACCTTGCGCGGGAGAACTTTGAAGTGCTGGCTGACGGAAAGCCGCGAACGCTTTCGTATTTCAGCCGCGAGGGAAGCGAGCGCAGGCGTCCCTTAGCGCTGTTGCTCACCTTGGATTTACAGCCGTATGATGCGGAGAAGTATCTGCGCCGCAGCGATGTGCTGGATTCTTTAACCACTGCGCTTAAACGACTGGCTCCGGAAGATGAAGTTTCCATTATGGCTTGGCTCGGAAGCAAAGGCGAAGGATTGAGAAAGCTCACGGACTTTAGCCGCGACCACGAAAAAATGTCCGAAGCGCTGGCGAGCGTGCCAAAACTAGTCGTAGCGCGAGCCGCGCCGGTTGGGTATAGCGAATACTTAATTGCCGTCCATGATAAGAGCGAAATCGCAGCAAAGGAACATCCGAATTCGGAAGTTCTAGTCGTCTCTATAACAACCTCGGTCGCGCCGCTCGCTTATAACGTGCGCGACGAAATGGCGGCAAAGATGATTCGCGCAAACATCGTCTTTAACCCGTTGATTGTTGATTTAGCTATGAAATATGTGCTGATGCGTCCGCTGCTCGAATCGAGCGGGCGTCTGGCTAAAGATGATATTTACGGCGCCGCGCAGCACATCGCCGAACAGACCGGCGGCGAAACGATACATGTGCATAGCCCGAAAGATTACGGCGCGGCGCTCGAAAATTTCATTGCCGGTCAAGCGGCGCGTTACAATCTCGGCTTCACGCTCAATGATAATGAACGCGACGACGAACGTATGCACAAACTAGAGGTTAAGGTTAAAGCGCGCGACTCGCGCGGCAGAGAGCGAAAGTTAATTATCAGAGCGCGCCGCGGTTATTACATACCAAAAACAGATAGTATATCAGTCGTCAAGTGAACCATTGTCGAGTTATTAACTAGATCGCAACAATCTCGGCGACTAACAAATCATAAAACACAAAAAGCGTCTCGGAAATGAGACGCTTTTTGTGTTTTTCTTATTAATTTATTTCCTATCCTTAAAAGTGTCGAAAAGTTCCGTGTGGCGGCTGGTCAGCGGAATCATTCGCCCGCCGATAAACATATATTTTATGTTCGTTCGCGCCTCCAGAATATCGCCGTCTGTAACTACTAAGTTTGCTATTTTGCCCGTTTCGATTGAACCGAGCCGGTCGCTCAAACCTAAAATCTGCGCCGGATAAAGCGTGACGGATTTTAATGCTTCGTCTTTCGGCAAACCGTATGCTCCGGCAAGACCTGCGTGATACGGCAAATCGCGGATTTCCGGTCCGTCGTTGCCGGTCGAGATGCAGAACTTTACGCCTGCTTGCTGCATTTTGGCGGGCGCAGCAAACAAATAATCATATGGGTCGTCGTCTTGCACCGGCAATGCATAAATATTTGTGTAGATGACGGAGATGTTATTTTTCTTCAAACCGTCAGCTGCTTTCCAAGCGTCTTGTCCTCCGATAATTACGCCTTTGATTTTCATTTCCTCGACGAATTTTACGACGCCGCGAATATCACGCTCGCGTTCGGCGACGAAAACAATCGGTTTTTCGCCGCGAACGTATGGAACAAGCGCTTCCATTTTAATATCGTGCGACGGATACGGCAGAGTTTTATCTTTGGCGTATGCATCTTGGACTTTGCCGTAATTTTCGGCGTTTCGGAAAATCGTTTTCAAATCTTCGAGCCTTTTATCGCGCTGGCGAACGGCTTCGTTGAAATCTACGGGCTGCGCGTTTGCAAAAGGATTGAATCCGGCAAATGTCGTGATGCGCGGAAAATTTATGACAAGCCCGAAAGTCGGAATCAAAGCCATCTCGTTTTGCGTCGAGCCGTTCAGATTTATTACTGCCGATTGACCTGAAATAATTCCGCCGACGGGCAGGCTCATTACAGTCGTAATTCCGTTGACGCGCGTAACATTTATATGCGTGCTGTGCGGATTGATTCCAAGAATCGCTTTGGCATTCGAGTTCATCTCGCCGCCTTCTGCCACATCAACCGAACCGGGAACGCCGAGACCGATTTCCGATAAACCGAGATTTGTTCCGGCGTCAATCATTCCCGGATAAACGCTCAAACCTTTAGCGTCAATTCGTTCCGCGCCGGACGGAACGGAAACATTCGCGCCGACGGCTTCGATTTTTCCGTCTCTGACGACGACAGTTCCGTTTTCAATCGTCGCGCCTGACACCGTTACAATCCGCGCATTCGTAATAGCAAAAGTTCCCGCCTTCCCTATTTGATTTTGTTCAGAACCGTCGTTTTGCGCGCGAACGAAAGAGGTTTGTCCACAGATGAACACAAATAGGCACAGATAAAACAAAATCACTTTAAGGTTGTTATTTTTCATTTTCCATTTTCCGTTTTCCATTTTAATGATTTCCTCCGTCGCCTTCCGCTTCGTCTCTGTCGGCTTGCCGTTTTTCGCTTGGAATTTTAGGCTGTGTGCCGCCGCTTCCGGGCGGGCGATTTACGTCTAATTTTTCTAATGCCTCGCGTTCTTTGACGTTCGCCTCGCGCTGCAATAAATCGCGCGCGCGGTCAAAATAAACTTCGCCTTCAATCATCGTCATATCGGGACGCGCGTAAACGCTGAACGGATGTGCGTCCCAAATCACGATGTCAGCGTCTTTTCCCTGCTCGATTGAGCCGGTGCGTTTGTCAATTCCAAGTTGTTTCGCCGGATTGAGCGTAATCATTTTCAACGCTTCTTCTTCCGGCACGCCGCCATATTTTTCAACTTTTGCGGCATCTAAATTCAATCGTCGCATACGCTCGTCCGAATCGGAATTTATTGAAACGACGACGCCCGCTTTCCACAAAAGATAAGCGTTATAAGGAATCGCGTCGAAGGCTTCAAGTTTGTAGCCCCAACTGTCGGTGAAAATCGAAACGCCCGTTCCGTGTTTGGCGATTTCCGGCGCGATTTTGTAGGCTTCGAGCCCGTGCTGCAAAGTTGCGACTTTGAAGCCGAACTCATCTGCAATCAGCAATAAATTCAGCATTTCATCCGAACGATAACTGTGCGAATGAACAAGCCTTTTTCCTTCAAGAACTTCGACGAGCGGCTCTAATTCCAAATCGCGGCGCGGCTGAACGGCTGTTCGGTCGCCGCTTGCGCTTCGCGTTCGGTAATCGTCCCACGATTTTTTATAATCGCGCGCCCGCATAAATGCATCGCGGATTGTTTCCATCACGCCCATTCGTGTGCGCGGGTAACGCGGCGTTCTGCCGGGCGCGGTCGGCTGATTCGTCTGTTTCGGATTTTCGCCGAGCGCGAATTTTATTCCCGGCGGCGCATCGGAAATTGGAAAATCTGCCGCAGGATGACCGTATTTGAATTTAACGACCGTGTTCTGCCCGCCGATTGAATTTGCCGAGCCGTGCAGTAGATTCGCCGATGTAACGCCGCCTGCCAGAGCTCGATAAATCGCAATATCGCGCGGGTCGAGAATGTCTCGCGTTCGCACCATCGAAGTTACCGAATAAGAAAATTCATTGACCGAGCCGTCCATCATCGAATGTGAATGGCAATCAACAATGCCGGGCGTAACGAATTTCCCTGTCGCGTCTATAATCTGCGCGCCTTCTGCGGCTTTCAGATTTTTGCCGATACGCGCGATTTTTCCGTTTTGGACGAGAATATCCGTGTTCTCCAAAGTGCCGCGCGCGGCTGTCATCACGGTCGCGTTGCGAATCAAAACGTCGCCTGTCTGCCGCGTCTGCGCGAAAACGGCGAGATTGAAATTTACTGTTAAAACAATGAACAGCAATATAAAAGTCGTTAATTTTTTCATAGCTTTACTGATTAAAAAATTTAGAATCGGCATTCGATTTTTCAAAACAAACTGTTTACGGATTTTTTGTTCCAGAAAACGGAACAGCGCCTTGCGACGACGTAATCGTTCCGCTGATTTGATTTCCCGTAACTCTGCCACTGACGGAAATTTGCGTCGTAGAGCCGCCGAATTGAACATCGGAAGTGAATGTAAAACCTTCAGCCGTAACTTTTCCGTCCTTGATGGCGGAAGTGCCGAGTTGTGTTTGCAGATTTCCGCTCAAATCCGTGCCGCTCTGCGTCAAAATCAATGTTCCGGTCAAAGGCTGTCCGGGAATTTCGATTGTAATTGTATAAGTTCCGGCGACGTTTGCCGCCGCAGAAGTTTGCGTCGCGCCGGTCGGGGTTGTCGTTCCGGCAGGTTTTGCGGGCGGCAATTTTTGTTCAAAAAGTCTGCCGTCAACGAAAACTTGCGTAATCTGTTTGTCTTTATTAAAGACGTCGCCGCGCGAGACGACGAGATTGGCGATTTTTCCGCGTTCAATCGAGCCGAGACGGTTGTCAACGCCGAAGATTTCCGCCGCGCTCAAAGTCATTGCGCGAATCGCCGCTTCCCGCGTCAGACCGTTTTCGACGGTTTTGTTAGCGTTCTGCAAAAAATCTCCGATGTTCTGCATAGCGCCCGATTGAAAAGCGAAACGCACGCCCGCTTGAGCGAGACGCGCCGCAGTTTTCGGCGTTTCTGCGCGAAGCCGGAGAAGTTCTATCGGTTCCGGGTCGGCTTCCGGCGAGGCGGCTGCCGTGCGTTTCGGAAAATTCAATGAAAGAAGAACCGGAATATTTTGCGCTTTCAATCGGTCGGCGACTCGTCCGGCTTCCTGACCGCCTGCTATTATCGCGTTCAAATTAAATTCTTTTGCCAAATCCAAAGCGCGCGTAATTTCGCGTTCCGAATTGGCGTTAAAAACAATCGGCATTTCGCGGTTGAGAATCGGAAAGAGCGCCTGCAAAGATTTATCGTCAACCGGACGCCTGATGCCGCGCGGGTCTTTTTCATACGCTTTTTGAACAATTTGCAATCTTTGCGAGTCGAGAAACATCTGGCGCAAAGCGGCGAAAGTTCCCATCAAGGAGGTCGGAAACGCGCCGGTTCTTAAAGTCGTAAAAGTAATATGTTCGGCAACGGGCGATTTGATAATCATCGCCGAAACATTATCTCCGGCAAGATTGATAAGCGCCGACTGACCGTTGAAAATCCCGTCGCGCGGAACGGTCAAAGCAGTTGTAAATCCGGCGTTTCGGACGGTTTCAAATTGCGCGTCGCCGGCTTTTAATTGTTCAAAAACTGTTTGTTCCGGTTGTAATCCGTCCGGGAAATTCGCATTTGAAGCAGGCTGCGCCTGTTGTGTCTGTTGCTGTTGTCCTCGTTGCTGCGGCTGTGCCGGAGTCGGCGCAGACAATCCGAGATTGGTTAAAGCGTCAATAAATCCCGGATAAACCGTCAAGCCTGTTCCGTCAATCGTTCGTGCATCCGCCGGAACGCGCGCCTCCGCGCCGACCGATTCAATCAAGCCGTCGCGCACGACAACCGTTCCGCGCTCAATCGTCGCACCGGAAACCGTAACGATTTTGGCATTGGTAATTGCAAATGTTTCGGCGCGATTTTGTGCGGAAGCAGACAGACCGAGAGCAATGAACGCAAAAAGTGCGACTCCGAAACGCAAGATAAAATTTTTCATAAATTTTAGAATTAAAAATGGACTGTGGCTTTTCTTACGCAGTATAAACGAAAAGGTTTCAGACGCAAACCGAAAAATTTTCATCAAACATTTACCAATTTACAAATACGATTTACCATTAAAGAACTATGAGCGCGATTATTCTGTTCGACGGAGTTTGTAATTTCTGCAACGGTTCGGTCAATTTTATTATCGACCGCGACCCTGAAAAATATTTCAAATTCGCGCCGCTGCAATCGGCAGTCGGCGAAAAACTTCTGAAAGAAAACGGCGTCGATAAAATTGAAACCGATTCGGTTGTTTTAATCGAAAACGGCAAAGTTTACACGCGCACGACAGCTGCATTGCGAATCGCCCGCAAATTGAGCGGCTACTGGTCGTGGTTTTACGGCTTTATCGTCGTGCCGAATTTTTTCCGCGATATTTTCTACCGGCTCTTCGCCAAATACCGCTATAAAATGTTCGGCAAACAAGAAGCGTGTATGCTGCCGACGCCGGAGGTGCGCGAGCGGTTTTTAGCGACGAATTAGCTTTGACTTTTTATAGATTATTAATTATCGAGTTATAAATTGCCACTAGCTTTAGCTAGTGGACAAGTTGAGCAGAAAAAATCGGCTTTAGCCAAATAAAAGAAAAATAATTTTCCTTTTGGCTTTAGCCCAAACAATTTATGCCTTTTGTCAAAGTTTGGATACATTTCGTTTGGTCAACCAAAAACCGCGAGCCATATCTTGCAAATGAAATTAGACAAAAGGTCTTCCAACATATTCGAGAAAACGCGCAGGCGAAAGGTATTTATCTCGATTTTATCAACGGTTATGTTGAGCATGTTCATTGTTTGATTTCACTTGGCACAGACCAGACAATTGAAAAAACAATTCAGTTGATAAAAGGAGAATCATCTTTTTGGATTAATAAAAACAATCTTTGCAAAACAAAATTTGAATGGCAGGACGAGTATTTTGCAGTTTCCGTTAGCGAATCAAATCTGGAAAGCGTCAGAAAATACATTGCCAATCAGGAAGAACATCACAAAGCAAAAAGTTTCGATGAGGAGTTTGACAATTTTATAAAGCGCGCAGGATTTAGGCAATTTTAGGC
>JALYZF010000165.1 GCA_030948995.1 Acidobacteriota bacterium | reverse complement strand
GTGCTGTCTTTGCCAAGCGCGTGTTTCTCGCCGATGCCGCCCGCCGACGGTAAAAATTTATTTGCTATTGCCAGAGCATCTGCCGTTAGTTCGGGAAACAGCGCGCCTATTTTCGCAGCAAGTTTAGCCTGCGGCGAAATAACCAACTCCGCATCGCCGCGCCGACACGCATTGATAATTTGCTCGGCTGCGTTTTCCGCGCTGACAGAAGTAAAAGGCAGCGAATCACAAATGCTAAACCAAGCGTATTCCTTTTCGTTCTGTCCTTTGAAAATCGCATTAACAGGGCTTCCTGTTCGCATCAGTCCAGGACAAACCGTCGTAACATATATATTATCTTTGACGAGTTCAGCACGCATCGCGCCCGACAAGCCGACGAGCGCAAATTTGCTAGCGCAATACGGCGCGAGATGCGGCACAGGTATTTTTCCGCCGATTGAAGAAATGTTAACGATGCGACCATCGCCGCGCCGTTTCATTTCCGGCAAAACAGCCTGCGTCATATAAAACGCGCCCCAGAAATGAATTGCCATTGCGTCTTCAAAATCTTTCTGCGTCTGATTTTCAAGCGGCGCGACTTGGATAACTCCGGCATTATTTATCAAAACATCAATCTGTCCGTAATGATTACAAACCGCGTCAACCGCGCTATTTACTTCGGATTGATTTCGGACATCGCAAACCGTTTCAAGAACTTCCGCGCCGTGCGATTGCAAATCTTCTTTTGCCCGCTTTAATTCTTCATCGTCTCGCGCGCAAATCGCAAGCCGCGCGCCTTCTGCGGCAAGGCTACGCGCCAAGACTAAACCAAGCCCGCGCGAGCCGCCGGTTATCAAAACGACTTTATTTTGAAAATCGTATTTCGGGTGGGCGCGTCTTAAAATGCCGTAAGCTGTAACCGCTCCGACACCGACAGCCGTTGCCAGCCACAAACCGTTTTTGTTTTTATTTCCCACCTTGTTAAATTTTCCTTCCGGCGTTTGTAAAAGTCCATTTATGCAAAACGAGTGCCAAGAAGAAATATACTGGATGCCGATAGTTTTGCTTTCTAACATCTGACATCCGGCATCTGTTTTTGATAAAATCGAAAATTATGGCGGAAAGTTTAGCTTTTTCAAAAACTACGAACAGACAAAAGATTTACGACGAAATCGCGCCGCAAATTGCCGCGCTCATCGCAGGCGAAACTGATTTAATAGCAAATTTGGCGAACATAACTGCGGCTTTGAAAGAAGCGTTCGGATTTTTCTGGATTGGATTTTATGTCAAAAAAGAGAATCAACTTGTCTTGAGCGCGTTTCAAGGCACAATCGCCTGCACGCGGATTGATTTCGGCAAAGGCGTCTGCGGGCATTGTTACACGACAAAGGAAATTGTCATCGTGCCGAATGTTGACGAATTTCCCGGACATATAGCTTGCAGTTCAGCGTCGAAATCGGAAATTGTTTTACCGATTTTCGACAAATCCGGCGATGTATTCGCCGTGCTGGACGTTGACAGCGAAAAATTAAACGATTTTTCGGAAATTGACACGCAAGGCTTGCAAAAAATCGTGAAGATTGTTGAAACAATAATTTAGGAAAAATTAGCAGTGTCCTATATTGTGTGTTGCTGGAAAGAAATAAAAATGTAATAGTTGCCTCGACAAAAATCAGATGCCGGTAAGTCTGAAATAAAAAGGGTGACTCTGGTTTTGAATAACATTACAGAAAAACAACCGAAATCAATTTTTTTAGGAAGAGTATCTCTGATTGCGGGTTTGTGTAATATATTATTACTTGTTTTAGGTCCTATTTTATCGCAATATTCCGGTCATATATTAACCACAATAATATTCTTGGCTTTTGCGCTTTCGCTGTCAATAGGTCTTGGCAGCGGAATAGCTGCATTTATAATTAAACGAGTTTGGGTAGGATTAGCGCTTAACATATTAATGTTAATTTTTTTAGGTGTTTGTATGTTTATATATACATTATTTTGTTGCGCGCCACCACCACCACAACTTAGATAATGCGTTCATCGACGAAAGGCACTGCTGGAACAACTGTTTCTCAGCAACACAGGATTAGGACACTACCGGAAATTTATATGCAGATGAATACAGATAATTTTCAAGGGTCAACGGGCGGATCACCAATTGCAACTTACGCGGAATTTTGGGATTTCTACGTTGCCGAACACAGCGAACCGTTGACGCGCCTTTTGCATTTTGTCGGCACATCGCTCGGAATCGTTCTGCTAGTTTGGATTATCAGAAGCGGAAATTATATTTATCTGCCGCTTTGCCTAATTGTCGGTTACGCTTTTGCTTGGTTCTCGCATTTTTTCGTCGAACATAACAAACCCGCTTCATTTAAATACCCGCTTTGGTCTTTCGCGTCCGATTACAAAATGATGTGGTTTATGCTGACCGGCAGAATGGACGCGGAAGTCGGGCGCGTAACGGCGAAAAATTAATTTTTTTATTTTTCCATTTCTAACTCAATGTTTTCTGAAATCAATTCGAGCGAACGATTGTAACGATAACTGATTTGCATATGCCCGTCGTCGAATTCTTCGTGAATATACGGAACATCAAGGTCTTTCAATTTTTTACACAAAATTCGCGCGCCTAAATCCAGAGCAAATTCGTCGCGCGTTCCGGCGTCAATATAAAGAAGTTTCAAACTCTTCAAATTTTCCGCGTATTTTTCCACAAGCCGAACGGGATCGTGTTCGAGCCATTTTTGCCAAACATCGTAACGGATTTCACCCGTTTCCAAATCGAACGGCAAATCAAAATCCGTACCATTTGGCGAGTAACACGCGCTCATTCCGATAATGTTGAGGGCAGGAAAATCGTCTTTGCTTTTTTTCTCCTCGCGCCAAAACTTTTCCATAAACGCTTTCGGATTTCCTTTGATTGCGCGAAACGCTTTTGAAATGTCGGGCAAATAGCTAAGCTCGAAATAAGAGTCGCCGCTCGTCGAGCAAACTAAACCAAACTTATCTGAATGTCTTAAAGCGCAAATTAAAGCGCCGTAGCCGCCCGAAGATTTTCCCATTACGGCACGCGAATTTTTATTTGGAATCGTGCGGAAATTTTCATCTGCGAACGAAACGATTTCGCGCGTCAAATAATCTTCGTAATTGCCCGTTGCCGTCGAATTAATATATTGCGAACCGCCGTAATATGTAAAACAATCGGGCATTACGACAATCATCGGTTTGATTCGATTTTCGCCGATTAACAAATCCATTCTCTCGGCGATGTTCGGCGTAAAAGCATTGTCATTAAGTAGCATTCGTCCGCGCCCCGTAAATCCGGTTAAAAGATAAACGGCGGGAAAACGCTTGTCGCTCGTTTGGTAATCGGGCGGCAGGTAAACGCAAACGTCACGCGCGTATTTGTCGCCGAGCGGATTGTTTTTCAACGCTTCGCTTTCGTGTCGTAAAATAACAGTAGTTCCTTGCCTTTGCCGGTTTTCGGTCATAACATTAGATTTTTGACGCGCAAGGGCAAAAGCGTCAAGTTTTAAACTGTTATGCAAGGCGATATTTTTTCCGTTGCTCCGAACGCGCTTAATTCGACAATCGAATTTTTAACCGCGATGGTTACGCCGACGCTACTTATTTCGGCGACTGGCTCGCTCGTGCTTTCGACTTCGACCAGATTGGGGCGCGTCGTTGACCGCGCGCGCGAATTGGAAGTCAGACTTAGCGAATTGATTACGACTGACGATAAAAGTGCGATTCCGCTTTACGATAAACGGCTGGAGACAATCGTTCACCTGCTCGATAAAGTAACGAGCCGCGCGCGAATTTTGCAGCGCGCGATGGGCGCGTTTTATTACGGTTTGTGCCTTTTTATTACGACGAGCGTAGCGATTGCCGTTGTCGGCATTGTCGGCATTTATCGCTGGTTTCCAATTCCGGTCGGCATCGTCGGAATTCTTTATTTATTTTACGGCAGCGTTCTAATGCTGCGCGAAACCCGTATGGCGACAGTGACGATAAACGCCGAAATGGATTTTACGTGGACGCTGGCGAAAACCGTCGCGCCGCGCGAGATTATCAATCGCTATACGAAAACCATTGACGAGCAGATTGAGCGAACAAAAGACTGACGGAATAACTACGAATTTCAAATTATGAATTGAAAAGACGTTTTTAAAATGTAAAAACTTAAAACTTTTTCGCTTTTGCAAATCAAAACTATTTCGTAATTTGAAATTCGTAATTTGAAATTGATTTTATGACGCCGAAATTTTTAGAGCTTTACCGCGCGGGCGAACTCGAAAAGAGAGTCGAAGCGTTGGAAAAATTGCTTGAAAGCTGCACGATTTGTCCGAAAGACTGCGGCAACAATCGCTTGCGCGATGAAATCGCCGCGTGTTATTCGGGCAGACTTCCGATTGTTTCAAGTTACACGGCGCATTTCGGCGAAGAACCTGCGCTTTCCGGCGACAAGGGCGCGGGAAATATTTTTTTCGGCAACTGCAACTTACGCTGCGTTTATTGTCAGAATTATCAAATCTCGCAAACTTGGAAAGAGCAAAAGAAAAACGAAACGACGCACGAACGGCTGGCGGAAATGATGCTCGAATTGCAGGCGCGCGGTTGTCATAATATCGGTTTCGTAAGCCCAACGCATTTTGCGCCGCAAATGGCGCGCGCGATTTTGATTGCCGCTCGACAAGGCTTGCGCCTGCCGATTGTTTATAATACAAACGCTTATGATTCGGTCGAAGTCTTAAAATTGCTCGACGGAATTGTTGACATTTACTTGCCGGATTTGAAATACGCCGAAAACGACGCCGGTTTTCAATTTTCAAAAGTGCGCGGCTACACGGATTTTGCGCGCGCGGCAATCAAGGAAATGTTCCGGCAAACGGGCGACGCGCTCGT
>JALYZF010000138.1 GCA_030948995.1 Acidobacteriota bacterium | reverse complement strand
GTTTGCATAATCCGTTGATGTCCGAGATGCAAACCGTCGAAAACGCCCAAAGTCAAAACCGTCGGGCGTGAGATTTTCGCGTTTTCCGTGCCGTGAAAAATTTTCATTTCAGATACAATTTCATTCCGAGATGCGAACCCTTAAAACCTAAATCTTCATAAAAACGATGCGCGTCTTTCCTGTCAGTATTTGTCGTCAATTGCATTGCAAAACAGTTTTCTTCTCGTGCGCGCTCGATTGCCCAGAGCATTAATTGTTTGCCAATACCTTGCCCGCGACGTTCGGCATCGACTCTGACCGATTCGACGGTTGCGCGCTTGCCGCCCTGAAAACTAATTGACGGCGTGAACGTGATTTGCAGCGTTCCGACAATCTCACCGCCTGATTCCGCCACAATAAGCTCGTTGTTTTTATCCGCCGCGATTTCCTCAAACGCTTTTACATAACTGTCCGGCAAAGGATTTTCATATCTTTCGCGCCTCGCGCCGAGAAAATCATCTGACAACATTCGGATAATCTCCGGCAAATCTTCGCGCGTCGCTTGGCGGAATTTAAGATTCATATTTATTGAAGGTCTGTTCCGTATTTTTCGATAATTTCATTGATAATCAATGAAGACTTGTCTTCATAAGCAAGACCACCACCAAAAGTTCCATACGAACTATTGCCTTTAAAATTTTTACATTGATAACAAATATCAATATCAACAGTTTTATTATTGTATTTCGCCGTTATTTTATGTCGTGGGCTAAAGCACATCGCACCGCCTTCTTCTGAAGAAGCGTCATAATAGAAACTATCAAGAAACCGTTTTTTCAAAGAAGCGTCAGAAAGTGTTGCACCTGCATTTGGAACACTTCCATATCCCAAAACTCTTAATCCGTTGTTTTCTTTGTCAATGTTGTAATAGATATAAATTTCATCAGCTTTGTCTAAAACTTCTCTGACTTTTGGCGGAATCCTTTCATCAAGTTTTTGCCTCTGTTTTTTTGTTAAATCTTTGAGTAGATTTTCAGGAGTTCCAGTAATTTCAATCTTCGTTAAATTCGTTTCTGTTTTTAGATTTGAATTAGAAACTCGTTGACTGTCAACACTTTTACAATTCGCAAAAGCAATCGTGATAAGAAAAATCAAAGCAACATTTTTCATATTTTTAATCCTCAACAACCAATTCATCATAAGCAAACTGCACATTGTCGGGCAGCAGGCGCGAATCGCGGTCGTGCAAAATGTCGTGGTTCAGATGCGTCAGATAGGCGCGTTTTGGCTTGATGCGTTCGATGTATTCGAGAGCTTCCTGCAAACCTAAATGCGTCGCGTGCGGTTTGATTCTGACGCAGTCGAGAACGAGAACGTCCAAATCTCGAAGCGCGTCCATTGATTCAGCGGAGATAAAATTCAAATCCGTCGCGTAGGCAAAATCGTTGAAGCGGTAAGCGATAACCGGCAGTTTGCCGTGTATGACTTCGAGCGGCGTAACCAGCAAATCCTGCCCGAAACAAAACGGCGCGCCTTTTTCAATCGTGTGCGGAACGAGCTGTGGCAGACCGCCGCCGAAATGGTTGGGCTGGAAAATGTATTGATAAATGCGCCGCAAATCTTTCCACGCTAATTGGTCGGCGTAAATTCCCATCGCGCCGTAACGGAAATTGAGCGGTCGAATGTCGTCCAGCCCGAAAACGTGGTCAACGTGGCAATGCGTGATTAAAACGGCGTCGAGATAGCCGATTTTCGCACGTAAGGCTTGCTGGCGAAAATCAATCGAAGTATCAACAAGGATTTTTTTGCCCGCGTGTTCAATCAAAATCGAAACGCGCAAACGCTTGTCTTTCGGATTGTCCGAACGGCAGGTTTCGCAGTCGCACCCGATTGAAGGAACGCCCGTCGAAGTGCCTGTGCCGAGAAAAGTCAGTTTCATTTCAAAATTAGCCACAGAGGACACAGAGTTCACAGAGAGTTTTTCTTTTATTTTTCTCTGTGAACTCTGTGTCCTCTGTGGCAAAACTTATTTCTTACCGAGAATATCGCTTGCCGAAAATTTCTTCGCCGCCTGCTGTTTAAGTTTTTCTTCGGCGACACGCTGGATTTGGACATACTGCATTCGCAAATCCGATAAAATTCCATCAAAAAGTTTCTGTTCGGTCGGGTGCAAATTGTCTTTGGTCTTTTCCTTGAGCATCGCCAGAACTTCAAGCCAGTATTTGCCGGTTTCCAGATCCAAAGTGCGCTGACCTGTAACCGGATGCGGCATTGCGCCGAGCGCGGCGGCGGCTTGCGAAGCTAGAGTTGAAAGAAAATTGACAAAACTTGCCGGGTCTTCCGCGCCGGGAATATCTGCGTCGTCATACATTTCGTTTTCATCGTCTGCGACGGCTGCTGCGATGCTTTCTTCGGTTATTTCGGTAGTTTCAGATTTCTGCTTGCTGACCGGCGCGGCTTGCCGTTTCGGTTTTTCCGCTTCGATGGTAACGCCTTCGCGCACGCTGCCGTCAGCGTTAAACTTGCGCTTGTCCATTACTTTTAACACGGGTTCTTCTTCGTTGTGGTCGTCTCGTCCTATCATCGGTTTCCTCAGAATAATTTAGATTTAATTTCTTTGATAGTAGCATTTTGGCAAAAGAAAGTTCAAAATCTATCGAATGAGCAAAGATTTTGACGAACTTGTAAATGTAATGGCGCGACTGCGCGCGCCGGGCGGTTGCCCGTGGGACGCCGAGCAAACTTACGCGTCATTAGCCGAGTATCTTTTGGAAGAAAGTTTCGAGGCTTTTGACGCAATTCAAGAAGCGACCGAAACGAATGATACGACGAATTTGCGCGAAGAATTAGGCGACGTTCTGCTTCAAGTCGTTTTCCATTCGACGATTGCAAAAGAGCGCGGCGATTTTACGATTGACGACGTGGCGCGCGGCGTAACGGAGAAATTAATTTTGCGCCACCCGCACGTTTTCGGCGAAAAGGATTTGAAAACGGCTAATGATGTTTTAAACAATTGGGACGAACTCAAAAAAGAGGAACGCGCCGCGAGCGGCAAAATTGAAAAAACAAAAGATTCGATTTTGGACGAAGTGCCGGTTGCTTTTCCCGCGCTTATCGAAGCAAACAAAATAACGAAAAAAGCTGCGAAAGCGAAATTCGATTGGGAAAATGCGGAACAGATTTTCGACAAAATCGCGGAGGAAACTGAAGAATTAAAAAGCGCGATTGCCGCAAATAAAACCGAATCGGTCGAAGAAGAAATCGGCGATTTGCTTTTCGCCGTCGTTAATCTGGCGCGTAAATTAAACGTCGAACCGGAAACTGCGCTCAAGAAAACAAACCGCAAGTTTCGCCAGAGATTTAAGTTTATTGAAGAGAATTTGAAATCACACGGAAAAAGTTTTGAAGAATCGAATTTGCAAGAAATGGACTTGCTCTGGAATGAAGCGAAAACAGTCAGAAATTAGAAAAAAAACTACCGATTTATTAAGTCGCCGAAGCGTTTTTGAAACGCGCAATCAAGCTGCATCATCGAAGTTAAAATAAATTTGAAAATTAAAACTATTTTCACGTTTTACGTTCATATACGCTATTGACGTTCTAGATTTTGCGATACTGACTGAGGAAGTCCATAAGTATATTTCTTTTCATTCTCCTTTTGGTAAACGAATACGAATTCATCCAAAAAATTTTTGATGTCTTCTAACGTTTGTTCATCTTTTTCTAGCGAGTTCCGCATTACAACCTTTACTTGATAGAAACGCTGGCGCACCAAAAACATTCGGGCAGTAACGGATAACTCATTTGTGCGTCGGCTCGCGTTTCGCCCGTATTCGCTAAACAATGTATCACTATAGTAGCCGAATTTAGCACCATACTGACTAGCCAAGTCATTACAAATGACAGCATAGAATAAATTTAATGGTTTGTAATCCATCTTGACTGAAAGCTCTGGAAAGTCGTCCACCGAAACTTCGTAGGAAATATCTGGCAACTCCAACGTCCATCGCCGTGAATAGCCTTTACCGAATCTTGTATTGATGTCGCCCTCAGTTTGCGTTGGTCTGTTCGGGAAGAAGGCAATAAAATGAAACTCATCAGAAACAATAGTTTTCGATTCCGCACGTTGAGCCTGCACCGAACAAACGGCTGACAAAACAAATACGACGAGCAATGTTATTTTTTTCATAATCGTTGGACGTAAACAAATGATAATTACGCCGCGAAGCATAAAACTTTATATTAACGCGCGGTCGAGCTGACTGACTTCGGAAAATCCGCGAACATTTCGGAGCGTTCCATTTCGCCGCTTTCGTCGAAAAAACGAAGCGCGCCGTATTCATCGCAAATCCACACTTCGCGCGCGCCTTGCTCGAAATATAGTTTGCGCTTTTCCCGCATTTCCTTTTCCGAATTGCTCATCGAGACGACTTCGACGCAAACTTCGGGCGCAATGTGCGCTTCGGTTTTATTTTCGATTTGCGCGAAAAGCTCCGCCGACGCCCACGCAACATCGGCGCATTTCGTTCCGCGCTTTGTGCGAATCGCGCATTCGACCAAAACAACGCCGTCGGCGCGCATATTTTGTATGAGACTGCTGATTCGTCCCTGATAAAACGAATGATTTATTTTTACCGGATTCATAATGATTTGTCCGTGTTCGTCCGTCTCAATCTTAAACGGCAAATCCCGAAGGCTCGGATGCGCGACCACTTCAGCCCAATTCATATTTACACCTCAATCGAAAAAGCGAAGATTAAAAATTCAATCTTCGCTTTTTGAAAATTAAACATCCAAATTTTTAACATCCAGCGCGTTGTCTTCGATAAACTTGCGGCGCGGTTCAACTTGGTCGCCCATCAAAACGGTGAAAACTTCGTCGGTTTCGATTGCATCTTCGACGCGAACTTGCAGAAGCGTGCGTTTTTCCGGGTCCATCGTCGTCTCCCACAATTGTTCAGGATTCATTTCACCTAAACCTTTGTAGCGCTGAATACCGATTTCCTTTTTCGCCGTCGCTAAAACTTTGTCGAGTAAATCTTCTCGCGTGGCGATTTCTTCCGACGTGCCGTTTTCGCCTAAAACGAACGGCGCGGGAAGTTCCGCTTCTAAAATTCCTTTCAAATCCAGAGCCTTTTGAAATTCGACATAATTTGCCATATTCCAATCGAAAATCAGCGTCGTGTTATTCGGGAAAGTAACTTCGATTTCCGCTAAACCGTGTTCTTCATCATTGAGCAGTTCGGTTTTGTAACCGGCGGCGGCAACTTTGCCTTCAATTTGCGCCATTAATTCTTCTTTTTCAAAGACCTGACGCAATTTTAATTTCTGCGTAACGAGAAGTCCGTCTCTACCGCTAAATGCGTCGAGAAGAACGTTTAATAAACGCTTATCGTTGCTCAGGCGACGTGCAAACCGCGCAAAATAACGCTCATATTGCGTAACCTGTTCGAGCAATTTCGACAATTCTCTTCCTTCATAAGTTTTGTTATTCGCGGTCGATTTCAAAACGATTTCGCTTGTCGCTTGCCGCATCATATAACGCAGCATCGAATTTTCGTCCTTGATGTATTCTTCGCGTTTGCCGCGTTTGACTTTATAGAGCGGCGGCTGAGCAATATAAATATGACCGCTTTCAATCAATTCGGGCATCTGGCGGTAAAAGAATGTTAAAAGAAGGGTTCTGATATGCGAGCCGTCAACGTCGGCGTCGGTCATAATCGCAATTTTGTGATAGCGAAGTTTTGCCAAATCAAAATCTTCACGCCCGATTCCCGTTCCTAAAGCGGTAATCATCGCCTTGATTTCGCTGTGCCCGAGCATTTTGTCAAAACGCGATTTTTCGACGTTCAGGATTTTACCTTTCAGCGGCAAAACTGCCTGATTTTTGCGGTTGCGTCCCTGTTTTGCCGAACCGCCGGCAGAATCGCCTTCAACGAGATAAAGTTCTGACAAAGCCGGATCTTTTTCCTGACAATCTGCTAATTTTCCGGGTAGAGTCGAACTTCCCAAAGCACTTTTGCGAACGATTTCGCGCGCTTTTCTCGCCGCTTCTCTTGCGCGCGCCGCGTCAACCGCTTTGCCGACAATTTTTTTGGCTACGACCGGATTCTGCTCGAAAAATTCACCGAGCTTTTCGTTTAAGAATGATTCGACCGCGCCTTTTACGTCCGAGTTGAGTTTGCCTTTGGTTTGACCTTCAAACTGCGGCTGCGGCAATTTAACGCTGATTACGGCAACTAAGCCTTCGCGCACGTCGTCGCCGGACAGCGCGGTTTTAAAGTCTTTCGATAACCCCGAACTTTGCGCGTAAGCGTTAATCGTCCGCGTTATTGCGCCGCGAAAACCCGATAGATGCGTTCCGCCGTCAACCGTGTTGATGTTGTTGGCAAACGAATAAACTTTCTCGTCGTAGCTGTCGTTGTACTGCATCGCCACTTCAATCGAAAGCACGTCGGAAATCTGCTCGACATACACAGGAAGGTCGTGAAGCACAATTTTACTTCTGTTTAAATGTTTGACAAATTCGGCAATGCCGCCTTTGTAATAAAATTCATGCGATTTTTCCGGCTCTTCGCGCTCGTCTTTGATAAAGATGCGAATGCCTTTATTCAAAAACGCTTTTTCGCGCAGACGTTCTGACAATTTATCAAAACTGTAAACGGTCGTTTCAAAAATAGTTGAATCCGGTTTAAACGTGATTTTCGTTCCGCGCTTATCGGTTTTGCCAGTTTGTTTGAGTGGCGCAACCGGAATTCCGGCGCGAAACTCCATTTCGTAAGTTTTTCCGTCGCGCCAGATTTCTAATTTTAACCATTCGGACAAAAAGTTGACGCAGGAAACGCCGACGCCGTGCAAACCGCCGGAAACTTTGTAAGAATTTGAGTCGAATTTTCCGCCCGCGTGCAAAATAGTCATTACGACTTCAGCCGCCGAGCGTCCTTCTTCTTTGTGAATTCCGGTTGGAATTCCGCGCCCGTTATCAATAACCGTAATCGAATCGTCCATATGAATTGCGACTTCAATCGTGTCGCAATAACCCGCCAGAGCCTCGTCAACCGAGTTGTCAACGACTTCATAGACAAGGTGGTGAAGTCCGATGTCGCTGGTCGAGCCGATATACATCGCCGGACGCTTTCTAACGGCGTCGCGTCCTTCTAAAACTGTGATTGAATCTGCTCCGTATTCTGTTTTTGCTTTAGTCAATTTTATTAGTCCTCTACTATAAATTTTACTCTTAAAAGTAACCTTTATTTTACCATTTTTCTACAAATAAAAACAGCGCAAAAAGCCGATATTTGCGAGTTTATTTAATTATTTATCAATAATTTATCGGAAAGTTTCCGCTGCCGTTTGCGACTCGACTGCGCCGCCGTTAGAGACATCGAAAATATGAGCAGTTGCGCCGAATTTTTCGACGAAACTTTCCTTTGAAGTCGTAACGAAAGTTTGCGTTTTATCGGCAAGAAATTCGAGAAGTTGCCCGATGCGCTTGTAATCTAATTCAGCGTCAATATCGTCGAGCAGAAACAGCGGATACTCGTTGTGCTGGGAAAAATAAACTGAAATATTGGCAAGCTGCAAAACCAGAAGCGCGCTTCGCTGCTGTCCGCTTGAGCCGTATTTTCGCAAATCGTGTCCGTCGAAAAGAATATCGAGGTCGTCGCGGTGCGTTCCGACGAGCGCGTAACCGGAAACCAGCTCAGCCTGCACGCGGATTTTTAATCTTTCTGCTATTAAATTTGCGTAGTCGCTTAAATCGCCTTTGCCTTCCAAAGACGAAGCATATCGAATAGAAAGTTCTTCGCGCCCAAAAAGTTTCGTCTGCAAAACCTCGTTTAATCTTTCGACAAAACGAATTCGCGCCTTGTGAATTCGCGTCGCGTGCAAAATGAGTTGTTCGTTCCAAGGCTCTAACAACTCGGCGGTTTTTTCGACTGAAAATTCATTTGTCTGCGCCGATTGCAGAAGCGAGTTTTTCTGCCGGATAACGCGGTTATAATCGGCGAGCGTTTGCACAAACGGCGGGTAAATCGAAACAATTCCGCCGTCCAAGAATTTTCTTCGCGCGTCAGGATTGCCGCGCACGATTTCAAGCTCGTCCGAATTGAAAACAACCGCGTGAAGCTGTCCTAAAAATCTTTGAACCGTTTCTTTTTTGTTGTTGAGGCTCAAAATTTTCGTATTGCCCTGCATCGCAACTTGAAGAACGCGGTTGATGTCTTCGCCTTGATGAACAGTGCCGCGCACAATCGCCAATTCTTCGTCGAATTTTATCGCTTCCTGGAGCCGTGCGGTTTTGAAAGATTTTGTTGTCGCCAGCAAATAAATCGCTTCGAGCCAGTTGGTTTTGCCCTGCCCGTTTTCGCCGAAAATGATATTCAAGCCTTTAGCGCACGACATTTCTCCGTGCAGATTACGGAAATTTTGAGCTTCGAGCGATTCAAGCAGCATATTTTAATTTTACCACAAAAGCGGCACGGTCGCGGCGGAACGCATTTTGCTTTTTACAAATTTCAAATTAATTTTTGTATCGATTTCAGACGACTGTAAAATGGCTGATTTAACCGAGAAAATCCGCGAAAAAGCGGTTCAATTAAACGGCATAAACGATGTTGCGGAAGAAATCCTCGCGCTCGTCGGCGACGCGCGTTTTGTTTTAATCGGCGAAGCGTCGCACGGAACGCACGAATTTTATAAATACCGCGCTGAAATTACGAAGCGCCTTATCGCTGAAAAGGATTTCTCCGCCGTCGCCGTCGAAGCGGATTTTCCCGACGCCTACCGCGTTAATCGTTTCGTGCGCGGTTTGGGCGAGGATAGAACGGCAAACGAGGCGCTTTCGGCTTTCACGCGCTTTCCGCTTTGGATGTGGCGCAATCTGGACGTTTTGGATTTCGTTATTTGGCTGCGGGCGCACAACGACCAACTTGAAACAAATAAAAGAATCGGATTTTACGGACTTGATTTATACAGCCTGCATTCTTCGATGAAATCGGTTCTCGACTATCTCGAAAAAGTTGACCCAAATGCGGCTGAACTCGCGCGTAATCGTTATTCGTGTTTCGACCATTTCGGCGAGGACGCGCAATCTTACGGTTACGCGGCGAATTATGACGAGAGATTTTCCTGCGAAGACGAAGCTATAAAACAACTGGTCGAATTACAACGGCGCGCCGCCGAATACGCCAACCGCGACGGCTTTGTAGCGCGCAACGAATTCTTTTTCGCCGAGCAAAATGCGAGACTTGTGAAAAATGCCGAAGAATATTATCGAGAAATGTTTCGCGGGCGCGTGTCTTCTTGGAATTTGCGCGACCGGCATATGGCGGAAACGCTTGACGCTTTAGCAACTCATCTCGAAGAAGGAAAACAGCCGCCCAAAATCGTTGTCTGGGCGCATAATTCGCATCTGGGCGATGCGCGGGCGACGGAAATGGGCGAGCGCGGCGAGTGGAATGTCGGTCAACTCGTGCGCGAAAGATATAAAAACGGCGCGCGCCTTATCGGTTTTACAACGCACGCGGGAACGGTTGCGGCGGCGACAAATTGGGATGAACCGGCGCAGTTTAAACGGGTGCGACCGTCGCATAAGGACAGCTACGAGCAGATTTTTCACCAAACCGAACTTGGACAGTTTTTTCTAAATCTGCGCGAGCGGGAAACGGAAGAATTTTTAAGTCAGCCGCAACTAGAGCGTGCCATCGGCGTTATTTACAGACCGAAAACCGAGCGCGTCAGCCATTATTTTACAGCCGTTTTGTCAGAGCAGTTTGACGGCATAATTCATTTCGATAAAACGCACGCCGTCGAACCGCTCGATAAAGTTTCCGGTTTGATGTCGCACGACGATGCGCCGGAAACTTTTCCAGAAGGATTATAAGCAATAAAAAGGAGAAAAAATGACAAGTTCTAAAGTTTTAGAGAAAAACAATCAAACGTCAAATACTTTGTTGTCGCTTGTCGCCGAAGGCGTTTACCACACGAAAATTCTTTTCGTCGGCGCGTATTTTGTAGATACGCCGGAAACCAATTCATGGGTTTTAGTTGACACGGGACTTCCGATGTCGCAGGGAAGAATTAAAAAAGCGGCTGAGTCTCGATATGGCGACAGAAAACCTTCGGCAATCATTTTGACGCACGGGCATTTCGACCACGCGGGCGCGGCGGGCGCGCTTGCCGGTGAATGGAATGTGCCCATTTACGCGCATCGGCTTGAAATGCCGTATTTGACCGGAAAATCCGATTATCCGCCGCAGGATTCTTCGATGGGCGGCGCAATCGCGCAAATGGCAAGATTTTTTCCGCACAGCGGTTACGATTTCGGCAGGCGCGTTTTGATGCTGCCCGAGAGCAGCGAGATTCCCGAAATGCCGAATTGGAAATTTCTGCATACGCCCGGACATACTGCCGGACACATTTCCCTATGGCGGCAAAGCGACCGAACTTTGATTGCAGGCGACGCGCTGGCGACGATGAATTTGGATTCTTGGATTTCAAACCTCACGGAAAAACAGGAATTCTGCCGTCCAGCCGCGCCGTTTACGACCGATTGGCAGGCGGCGCGCCGTTCGGTCGAAATGCTTGCCGATTTAGAGCCGAATGCGGTCGGCGCAGGACACGGGCTTCCGATTACAGGCGCAGATACAGCGCAAAGATTAAAAGAATTTGCCCGTAATTTTCAAGCGCCGCGCTACGGGCGTTATGTAAATGCTCCGGCTATTGCTGATGAAACCGGCGTTGTCAGCGTGCCGCCGCCCGTCACCGATTATTATAAAATTGCCGCCGGAACTGCCGCCGCCGCAGTTGTTGTAACCGCTCTGGCGCGTCGAAACAGAGGTCGGGAAGAATAAATTAAAAAAGCGGAAATTAACTCGCAAATCATTTTGGAAAATTTCGCAAGAATTGATTCAAAAGCAGATATTTATTAACTTATTTTCGTCTTTTTTTTCCAACTAATTCTCTGAATTATTCATCTGATTAGAGATTTCTTTTAAATTAGGGACAATCAATCCTGCCTAAAATAATACTTAAAATACTTGGAGAAATTAATGCGCTTTTTAACTGTGTTGTTCTTATCGTTTGTTTTAACCGTTTCCGCTTTCGCACAATCGAATAAAAATTACAAACCGCTTGCCGAAAATTTTATCGGAACTGCTTTGGACGGCAGTTCCTTTGACCTTGCCGCGCTAAAAGGTAAAGTCGTGCTTGTTACTTTTTGGTCAACAAGATGTCCGATTTGCTCATCAGAAATTCCGAAGCTCAACCAGATGGCGGCAAGTTATAAAGGTCGAGACGTTGTGTTTCTCGGCTTAACTACCGACAATGAAAACAACGTCCAAAAATATATCAAGAAAAAGCCTTTCGATTTCAATCTTTTGCCAAACAGTTTCGGAACGCTTTTACTTTATGCCGATAAAGACCACGACGGAAACGTTACGCTCGGTTATCCGGCGCATTTTCTTATCAATCAAAAAGGCGAAATCGAAGTTAAAGCTAACGGTTACGATAAAACTCAACTGCTCGACAAGAAAATATCTCAGCTTTTGAACGCGAAATAAACTTTTCTAAATTAAAAGCCTTTTTCCTTAGCGAAAAATAAGCGGGAAGTCCGGTAAAAGGCTTTCCGCTTTTCATTTAAGAGTTGAAAATTTAGACGAATAGCAATAATAGTTTTGTGCATCTGACCTTAAAGCTCAAAGCATTAGAAATATCTGATAGAATTGATTTGAGAAGAAAACCGGAGATGTATTTTTCGATGAAAATCGCGCGAATTTTTTTGATGCTTTGTCTTTTTTCGATTCTCGGCTGTCGAACGAATTTTCAATCTTCCGCGCAAACAAATCATTCAATTTTCACTCAAACTGCCGAGCAGCCGAAACTTGTCGAAGTTCAATCGGATAAAATAAAAAATTTGCTCGCAAGCGCAGCCGAGCAAACGACGCTGACGAAAAGTTACGACCCGAATTACACCGTAATTGCTTATCCGAACGGCGACGTTCCCGTTGAAAAAGGCGTCTGCACAGATGTCGTCATCAGGGCGTTTCGCAAGGCGGGCGTGGATTTGCAGCGGGAAGTTCACGAAGATATGACGGCAAATTTTGCAGCTTATCCGAAAAAATGGGGTTTGAAATCGCCCGACGCAAATATCGACCATCGCCGCGTTCCGAATCTGCAAACTTTTTTCACGCGCAAGGGGAAATCTTTGCCGGTAACCGAATGGGCGGAAGATTACAAACCCGGCGATGTCGTCTCTTGGGATTTGGACGGCAAAGGAATGACGCACATCGGGATTGTTTCAAATTTTTATAACGAAAACACCCAAAGATATTCAATCATCCACAACATCGGCGCGGGCGCGCAAGCCGAAGACGTTTTATTCGATTGGAAAATCACCGGACATTTCCGTTATTTTTGAAAAAATTGAATTTACAAAATAGAAACTCATAAATGCCTGAAGCCGGAATTTACATTCACATACCTTTTTGCCGCTCGCGCTGTTCGTATTGCGATTTTGCAACCGACGTTTTCAAATCGGAGGAAACCGTCGAGCGATATGTAGCCGCGCTTGTCAAAGAAATTGAAGGTTTTTCAAATCAAATAAAAATTGCCGAAACAATTTATTTCGGCGGCGGAACGCCTTCGCTTTTAACCGCAAAACAACTCGAAAAAATCTTAAACGCAGTTCATAGAAAACTTTCGGTCAGCGAAAACGCCGAAATCACTATGGAAATGAATCCGGCGACGGTTTCGCTCGAAACTTTGCGCGAATACAAAAATCTCGGCGTAAACCGCGCCAGTTTCGGCGCGCAGACTTTCGACGATACGGAATTGAAACGTCTCGGAAGACGCCACACGGCGCAGGACGTGCGCGAAACAATCGAGCTTTTGCGGCAGGCAGATTTTAAAAATGTGAGTTTTGATTTAATCGCCGGGCTGCCGCGCCAGACCCTTGCCGATTGGGAGACAAATCTGGACGAAGCGTTAAAGCTCCGACCCGAACATCTCTCTTTGTATCTGCTCGAAGTCCATGAAGGAACGCCGCTTGCCGAGCAAATCAGAAGCAACCGCCAACCGTCGCCTGACGAAGATTTAGCGGGCGATATGTATGAACTGATGCTCGAAAAAATTGCGGAGAAAGGTTACGCGCAATACGAGATTTCAAATTTCTCGCTGCCTAATTTTGAATCTCGCCATAATCGAAAATACTGGCTGTGCGAACCTGTTTACGCTTTCGGCGTTTCGGCTCATTCATTTGACGGCGCGCGCAATCGCTGGGCAAACGAGCGCGACACTTTGAAATACGTTCGACTGCTTGAAAATGACGAATCGCCGATTATCGAAACGAACGCGGTTGATTTGAAATCCGAATCGGTTTTTCTCGGCTTGCGGCTGACTGGCGGAATTGATTTAAATGATTATAAAAATCGTTTCGGCGCAGATTTAATCGAGCAATACAAGGAAGATTTAAGACGATTTGCCGAAGCCGAATTAATCGAGCAGACGGAAAATCGTCTAAGGCTGACAAAAAAAGGGTTTCTATTTT
Organism: Acidobacteriota bacterium; assembly: GCA_030948995.1. GTDB lineage: Bacteria > Acidobacteriota > Blastocatellia > Pyrinomonadales > Pyrinomonadaceae. The sequence goes on along the minus strand of JALYZF010000138.1, from coordinate 7,043 downwards.
CCAACGAAGTTTTTGCAGTTTTCATTTAAAGCCGAAAATTTCTAATAATAAATTTCAATTCTCCGCTTACCGTTAAAAACTACTGCTTTCTGATGACCGCGCCCTTTACCGCTACCGAATTTTGCGGTGTTTTCTGCAATTTAGCCGGATTAAATCCGAGCTTCTCGACGCGGCGCAGAATGTTTTGATAAGTTGCGTCGTTCATCTCCGGCGTGCGACTTAAAATCCACAGATACTCGCGTTTCGGGTCGCCGATGGCGGCGTATTTATATTCGCTGTCCAAATCAACAATCCAATAATCGCCCCAAACGGCGGACAAAAACGACATATATTTCGGTGCAAAACGAACCTCAAACTTTGAGTTTGAACTGCCGTCAACAACTTTCGCTTCGCCGGTCGCGCCGTCGAGCGTGCCGTTTTTTAATAAGCATTGATTGAAAACTTCGATATTGCCGTCCGGCTTTAAGGTATAAGTCGCCGTCGTATTGCCGACGCATTTTTTCTGAAATTTATTCGGGTAGCGCGCAATCTCAAACCATTTTCCGGCGTATTGTTTCAGGTCAACCGACGAGACCGTTTGCAGCATTGTTTGTTTGTCGGATTTTTTCGATTGGGCAAAAACATTTGCCGAAAAAATGATTAATGACAATAAACATACCGCTTGAGCTAATTTTTTCACGAGTTGAATCTCCTTTTCCGTTTGGAATTTTAAAACTTTTACAAGCAAACGGCTTGCCAAAATTTGCTTTTCGCCGCCGGCAGTTTCTATAATTTTTCTGACACCTTAGAAATAATATTAAAATTTATGCCGATTTACGAATATAAATGTTTGGAATGCGGAGCGCGAGTCGAAAAAATGCAAAAGGTTTCTGACGCGCCTTTGCAGATTTGCGAAAACTGCGGCGGCGGGCTTGAAAAGCAAATATCGCTTTCCGGTTTTCAGTTCAAAGGCGCGGGCTGGTATGTAACCGATTACGCCAGTAAATCCGGCGTCGCCGCAACCGCCGACAAACCGGAAAAAAGTGATAAGAGCGCGACAGATGAAAAAAGTTCAGAAGGCGAATCAACCGCCAAGACCCAAGATGCATCAAATAAATCAAGCGACACTACTGTAAAAGATTCAAAAAAGGAAACGACTGCAAAAAAGGAATAAGGCGAGATGAATGAATTTCGGGTTGGAAAAATTTGGCGGATAAGTTTGGTTTTGCTAACGCTTACCGCATTTGCCGGAGCGCAGTCGCGGCATAATGCGCCGGCAACGACCAACACCGACGGCACAATTTTAAGCGTCGCGGCGCTTCGCACAAACGCTTCGACCGAACCGATAAAACCTGAAAATCTTTTTCTATACGAAAACGGCATTGAGCAGAAAATCAAAAATTTCAGCTTTGACCCGTCGCCCGCGCGAATTGTTATTCTCGTTGATAATTCCCAAACCGTTCGCGCCGAAGTCGAAAAATTGAAAAAAGCGACGATGGATTTTGCTTATGAAATTTTTGAAGGCGACCAGATTTTTGTCGTCGGTTATGACGAAAAGCCGGAAATCATCCAAGAATGGACGGACGACGCGAAAAAAATCGAAGCCTCGCTCGCCACTTTTCGCAAAAAGGGAAATCCGTTTCTTTTCGATTCGCTCGCCGCAACGACCAATGAAGTTCTGCTGCCGCTAATGCCCGGAACGCGCAAAACGGTTGTCGTTTTAATAAGCGACGGACTCGACCGCGGGAGCAAAATGCCGTTTGAAAATCTTTTGAGCGATTTGCAAAATCAAAATATCACGGTTTACGCGCTGCAAATTCCCGACCGCACGGGCGGCGCGTATCGCCGAAATCAGCCGAAAGCCGCCGATGTAATTAATCAACTAACGGAAGGCACAGGCGGAAAAGTTTTTTCAATCGACGAAGCGCAGACAGCCGCAAAATTTGTCTGCGACGAGCTGAAAAAAAACCGCTATCTGCTCTCGTATCTGCCCGCAAATACTTCTTCTTACGACGCGCGCCGCGTTTTTCTGATTGCCGATGAAGGCATAACCGTCCGCACGAAAAACGCGCAGCCGCCGAATATCAAGTAGAGATGTTAGGTGTTAGTAAAGAACTTTATCTTGAATATTACCTGTCACCTGATACCTGACATCTTTCATGTATCTTGACACGCGCCTGCTTGATGTTTTACGTTTGAAGCGAAAGCAAAAACGTCCGTCTTTTTACGTCAAACGAATTCTACATTTAATTTTACCCGTCAACCGAAAGGAGAAAGCCTGTGAGCGATTCAAACAAAGTTCCGAAACCGCCGCCGCCGGACGATTATTCAAAAACGACGCCGAATATTCCCGTCTCGCGCGAAGACAAAGAATCCGGTAGCGATTGGGGGAAAACGAATTACAATTATCCGGCGCAGCCTGCGTCCGAGGATTGGGGAAACACAGTTGCAAACGCGAGACCATTTGACAATGAAGAGGATTTTAACAAGACGTTTTTGCCCGGCTCGAAAAAACCGCAAGTTCCTGATTGGGGAATGACACAGGCGAACGTCAAATTGCCGCAGGACGATTTCGGAGCAAAACCACAAGAAAATTCCGGCGGGCAGAGAGAAGAAACCAACTACGGCGCGACGACGCCGTATTTCCGATTGCCAGAAGCCGAACGCGCCAAATATCTAAACATTCCGCCGACGCCAACGCAGGAAGCCGAGCAAAAAAAGGCTGAAGCTAAACAAAAAGGCGGCATACCGACTTGGGCTTGGATTAGCGGCGGGCTGCTTGCAATGTTTCTTTTCGCGGTTTTCGTTCTGCTGGTCGTTTATATTATTTTTATGAAAACTACGGGTTTTGAAGCAACCATTAAAAGCGCGCCGCCCGGAAGCAGCGTTAAGATTGACAACGTTTTCTGGGGTATAACGTCCGACGACAGCACGATAAAACTGCCGGTTTTAAGAGCCGGGGAAACTAAAAAAATCGAAATCGTTCATCCGAATTTTATTTGTCAGCCCGAAACCATTACAGGTCAGGACGGCGTGAAACCTGAACCAATTATAGCGCGCTGCGCGCCCGTCCCTGTTAAACCGGGTGAAGATTGCACGAACATCAAAATGGGCGAGGAAGATAAAGCCGAGCGCTGCGCTTTTCAAGCGCTCGATAAACTGTCAAACCCGCCTATTCCCGAAGATTTAACAAAGGCTCTGAATATTTTTATTATCAATTTTGCGAGCGGGAAATTCGATATTCCGCCCGTCCGTCTCGCGTTTCTGCAAAAGGCGGCGACGTATATTCAAAAATTGCCGCCGAGCGTCGTTATAGAAGTCGGCGGGCATACCGATAATGATGGCAAAGAGCCTTATAACCAAACTCTTTCAGATAATCGCGCCAAATCTGTCCGCGACGCGCTTATTAAATTCGGAGTTAATCCTTCAATGTTGACCGAAAAAGGCTACGGTGCGGCGAAACCGAAAAAGCCAAACGATACGGATGACGGAAAATTTCAGAATCGGCGAATCGAATATTCGGTCGTGAAAAAATAATTTTTGAAAGCGTTTGTAAAAAGGCGAGATAAAATCATCTCGCCTTTTTTCTTTTAAACGGCGACGGGCGCGGCGATTTTACCGTGCGATTGATAATTTTCCAGTTTTAGATTTTCGTATTTGAAATTCAAAAGACCCTCGAAGCCTTTCAAATTTCCCGCATTTGCAAATTCGAGTTTCGGCAAAGGCAGCGGCTCGCGTTTTAATACTTCTTCGACTTGGTTCAAATGATTTAAATAAATATGCAAATCGCCGAAAGTGTGAACGAAATCGCCGACCTGCAAATCGCAAACGTGAGCGATTAGATGCGTTAGAAGCGCGTAGGAACTAATATTGAACGGAACGCCGAGAAAAGCATCAGCACTTCGCTGGTAAAGCTGGCAATGCAGGATTTTTTCGCGCTCAATCTTAAATTGAAAAAGCGTATGACACGGCGGCAAATCAACCCGCGCGGCTTGCTCTGGATTCCAGCCGGAAACAATCAGGCGGCGCGAATTAGGATTCTTTTCGATTTCTTCAATCAGCGCTTTTATCTGGTCAAAACCGTTTCGCGCCGGGTAATCGCCGCCAAACGAGCGCCAGAGATACCCGTAAACCGGACCCAAATCGCCAGCTTCCCTATTAAAGAGTTTTGTATGTTCCGCGTCCGCCCATTCCGCCCAAATATCAACGCCGCGCGCCGCGAGATTTTTTTCGTTCGTGTCACCCGATAAAAACCAAAACAATTCTTCGGCAACCCAGCGAAACGGCACTCGCTTTGTCGTTACAATTGGAAAACCGGCACGCAAATCGAAACGAGTTTGATAACCGAAAACCGAAATCGTGCCGACGCCCGTGCGGTCTTCGTGGCGCGCGCCGTTGTCTAAAATATGTTTTAGAAGTTTTTGATATTGTTTCATCTGAATTTGTGGAAATTTTTGCTTAAAGTTACCATATTTTATTTTGGAATCAGAAATTTAAGAAACTATTCTTATGAAGTTTGAAGTTAAGCCGCGCGGAAAACAATATAGGTTTGACCAAGAGAGTGATATTACCGAAGTATTCTATACTTATTCTGGACTGAGAATAATTGTCGTTGCTGCAACTTCCATGTTCAGCAACATATTGCTGGAAATTTATTTTAGTAACGTGAGAGGTTTTCGATTTCTTGACGAAGGAGATTTGCTTGCTTATTGGGAAACCAAAGCGTTTGATACTAATCATCACGTTTATGAAGTTCTTTCAGGCGGCTGGTCAAACGGCGAAAAAATTCAGAAAGGTATTTTAGACATAACCGTTGGTTTCGAGGTTAATGAGTGGTTTATTGCAACGACAAACAATTGTATGAATGTTTTATCCGGCGTCGAGCCAAGAATCGAAGAAATTATAGAAGGCGTGCGAAAAATCTAAAATATGCAGAATAAACTAGAAGTCAGTTTTAATTCGCCGCAATGCGGTTTTATGTCAATCGGTTTCGGCGACGGCGTGCAGGAATTTCACACAACGACCGCGCACGCGCCGCACGAACACGCTTTGCCCGAACTGCTGCAAATCTTGTCGGCTTTGCTTGACGAAAATAATGAGCAAACCGAATATGTTCTGCATTGGAATCGAGAGCCGGAAGAATTTGACTTTCGATTCGTTAAAACGGGCGCGAATGTTTTGCTGGAAATTTATCAGTATCCGAGCGAAAAACGGATCGACGCCCAACGCGAGCGAGTTTTCGCGCACGAAGGAAGTATCGGAGATGTTTGCCGCGCGTTTGCCGAAACCTTTAACCAACTTTACGCCGACCGCGAAACCGACGAATTTGAATTTAACTGGCGGCAGCCGTTTCCCCGTAGAGAATTTGAAGAGTTTAAGAAAAAGTATCCCACCGACAAACGTGAATTAGATGACTAGGCGCGAATTTTTATTTGTAAAAATTCATTAAAACTTTGTTCTTAAATTTAGTTATTAAATGAAAGAAAAACTTTTAGAACTTCTTGCCTGCCCGACGTGCGGCGGCGATATTCTGCTGGTTCACGTCGGCGCGCGTGAGGAAAATGAGATTATCGAAGGCGTTTTGTCGTGCCGAAAATGCGAGCGCGAATATAAAGTGGCGCGCGGCGTTCCGCGCTTTGCCGATTTATCAAAAATCGAGCAGGACAAAGCTGAAACTGCGACAAATTTCGGCTGGCAGTGGACGCATTTTACGCAGGCGAACGCAAAATACGCCGAACAATTTTTGGGCTGGCTGCAACCCGTAAAAAAGGAATTCTTTAAGGGTAAAATCATTCTCGAAGGCGGTTGCGGCAAAGGTCGCCATACGATTTTGGCGGCTGGTTGGGGCGCGCAAGAAGTTGTTGGCGTTGATTTGAGCGCGGCGGTCGAAACAGCTTTCCAAGCGACGCGCGCATTACCAAACGCGCACATTGTTCAATCCGATATTTACAAACTGCCGTTTAAAAAAGCGTTCGATTACGCTTTTTCCGTCGGCGTTCTGCACCACACGCCAGACCCGAAACGCGCGTTCGTCTCCCTCGCTTCAAAAGTAAAACGAGGCGGCGCGATTTCCGCTTGGATTTACGGCGCGGAAAACAACGAATGGATTACGCGCTATGTGAACCCAATTCGGGAAGGCTTTACATCAAAAATAAATCAGCCGATGCTTTTCCAACTTTCAAAACTGCCGACGCTCGGCGTTTTTCTCGCCTCGAAATTAATTTACAAGCCCGCAAATGCAATGGCGAAATCGCTTGCCGGAAAACTTTTCTACAACGATTATATCAATCATCTGGCAACGTTCGGCTGGCGCGAGCAACATAACATCGTCTTCGACCATCTGGTTGCGCCGACGGCGTTTTATATTCCGAGAAAAGAATTTGAAAGTTGGTGGCGCGAAATTGGCGCGCAAAACGTCGAGATAATCTGGCATAATCAAAACTCTTGGTGCGGATTTGGTAAAATAGACAGGTAATTTATGCATGCAGAACTTTCAAAAGAAATGCAGCAGCACACTTACGCCATTATGAATCGCGTCGAAGATTCGCATTGGTGGTATGTCGGGCGGCGCGAAATTCTGGAAAGTTTTCTACAACAAATCGTTCAAACAATTCGCAATCCGCAATCGGCAATCCGCATTTTGGATGTCGGCTGCGGCACGGGCGGTAATCTTGAAATGCTCGGAAAATTCGGCGCGGCGGAAGGCGTTGACGTTTCTGACGACGCGCTCGAATTTTGTCGGTCAAAAGGTTTGACAGTTCATAAAGGTTTAGCGGAAAGTTTGCCGTTTGCCGATGAAAGTTTCGACGTTGTAACTGCGCTTGATGTCGTCGAACATTTGGACGACGACATTGCGGGACTAGAAGAAATGCGCCGCGTTTTGAAAGCGGGCGGCAGGACTTTGATTTTTGTTCCGGCGTTTATGTGGCTGTGGGGCGTGCAGGACGACGTTTCAAACCACCGCATTAGCTACACGAAAAAACAAATTACCGGGCGGTTAGAAAAAGCCGGTTTTGAAATCGAACGCGCGACTTACGCCAACTGGACGTTTTTCGCGCCTATTT
>JALYZF010000072.1 GCA_030948995.1 Acidobacteriota bacterium | reverse complement strand
AATCAGGTCGTCGCCGTGTTTTTGACAATAGCATTTGCCGCCGCCGGTTCGTTTGTCATTCTTAAACTCGTTGATTTGATATTCGGTTTGCGGGTCGGCGAGCAGCACGAAATTGACGGATTAGATTTAACGCAGCACGGCGAAATCGCTTACGTTTACGCAAGAACGGAACTGCCGAGCCTGACCGGAACGAATGCCGAAGAAGTTGGAAAATTAAATATCATTCCTTCCGGAGAGTTGGTTTTTGAAACAAGTGAATAGTTGATAAATCATTGAATTGAAATGATTTTGATAAACCAATGAAATTTTACAAATTCAAAAATTGAAATAAAACACAGATATTTAGGAGAAAATATGAATCGTGAACAGATTAATAAACATACAGAAAACAAAATTCCGCGCGGCTACCAGATGATTTTTGATGATACCGAGGAAAAATTTATTTACTTTGCGTTGGGAAGCGGTGTCGAAAAAGAAATACCACGAAAAGAACTGCTTGAAATAATAGAGAGCGGTAAATCTATTCCTTTATTGGAGATTAAAAAAAGAAATTAAATTACAAACTTAAAATTTTATTGGGATTTTAGCAATAAAACAAAATCGGCGCGCGTCTTTTATATGTTAAACCGAATTGCGCCCGGCGTTGATAATTCCAAATGAACAGCGGACGATAATTTTTTCCAGCGAATGTTTCGTTTTTTCGTTAGCCACATGTGGTTCGCGTAGTTTTGTAAGAGCAAATTGCTGAATTGTCGTTAGCGGCAGCATAATTCGCTCGCGCATTTCGATTGATTGCAGTTCGATCGGATAATCGCTCATCAAACTGTTTTTTTCTGAAATCATCAATAAATAACGGCGCGTCAGTTCGTATTCATTATTTATTTTATTCCAGATTTCAGCATAAATCGGGTCGTCGGATAAAAACTCCGTGAGCGGAAAAAAGGATTTCTGCATAGCCATTTCGCAGTTGTCTAAAAGAGCCTTGAAAAATGCGTTTAACGAATATAACGCTTGCACCGCGTCGAATTTTCCTTCCGCGTCGATTTTCCGTAATGCTGTGCCGACGCCGTAAAAGCCCGGCACGTTTTGTTTAAGCTGACTCCACGCGCCGACAAAAGGAATAGCGCGCAAGTCTTCAAGTTTTAATTTTTCGGATGCGTTCCGCTTTGCCGGACGACTTCCGATATTGGTTTCAGCGTAAAACCTGAGCGGGCTGATTTCCGTTAAATAATCGAGAAACAGCGGATGATTTTTCAAATCCTGATATGCCCGAAAACTTTCATTCGCCAATTTTTGTATCAGTTCTTCCTCGTCGGCAGTAAAAGTTTTCTCGCTTTTATCAGTCGAATCTTTATCCAATCCGGCGTGCAGAAGCTGTTCAATGTTATATTGCGCCGCGTCAATCGTTCCGAAATTAGAGCTGACCGTTTGACCTTGAACGGTCAGCTCTATGGCTTTGCCGGAAACTTCCGCGCCCATCGAGGAATAAAATTTATGCGTTTTGCCGCCGCCGCGAGCGGGCGGTCCACCGCGTCCGTCAAAAAATATTACATCAATTTTTTTCGAGCTGGAGACTGCGGTCAGCTCCTTTTTAGCTTTGTAAATGCTCCAGTTTGCCGTCAAATAACCACCGTCTTTCGTGCCGTCGCTAAAGCCGAGCATAATCGTCTGCGTGTCGCCGCGCCGCCGCAGATGTTCGCGGTAAATCGGATTTTCGTAAAGCCATTTCATTATTTCGGCGGCGTTTTCCAAATCCGCAATCGTTTCAAAAAGCGGCACGATGTCAACGGACAATTCATCAATTTTCCAACCGCCGAGCGTAAATAATCCGACGACTTCGATGACGTTCAGAGCGTTTTGACAATGGCTGATAATGTAGCGTTGGCAGCTTGCCGCGCCGTTTTTACGCTGAATCGTTTTGACGGCGGCAACGGTTTCGAGCGTGTCTTTCGCCAATTCGTCTTCAAGATTTTCGGCATCAACCGTTTGTTTGACATCGAGCAACGCGGAAATTTTTTCATCGTCGGAAAGCGCGGCGAAATCGTCGGGCAACGAATCAGTTTGGCGGGCGATAAACTCCAAAACTTGCCGGTGCGCCGAACTGTCCTGCCGAATATCGAGCGCGGCGAAATACAAACCGAACGATTCGACTTTGCAAAGCAAATTTTCGACGAGCGAAACGAACAAACCGTTGTGGCGTTCAAAAAGCATTCGGCGAATTTCGTTTAAGACGGCGAGAATTTCCGTTTCGGTCAAATTCGTATTTTGCACGGAATTGTAAATGCTGTTTCGCAATTTCGCTTCGAGTTCCGCCAAAATTTCTTCCACGCCCGCAAATGTCAGACGTCTTTTCAGCGAGCGAACGTCGCGGTAATAACAGCGCAAAATCGAATTTCGCAAAGCGTCGGCGACCTGCAAAGCCGTTTTAACCGTTACAAACGGATTGCCGTCGCGGTCGCCGCCCGACCAAAAACCCATCTTAACGGGCGCGAAATTTTCGCCCGCGAAATCGTTCAAATCCGCAACGATATTGCCGATTGCATCGTAAAAAACATTTTCCAGATACCAAATCAAACTGACTGCTTCGTCAAACGGTGTCGGCTTTTGTTTTTTGATAAACGGCGTGCGCCCTAATTGCTGCAAATATGTGTTGATGTCGGCGACGCTCGTTTCGCCGATTGCCGCGACCAAATCGTTGATAATTCCGAGAACCGCGCCCGGATAAAACTGCGTCGGATGCGCCGTTAAAACCAGACGGACGGAAAAATCTTTTAATTTTTCAAGCAGTTCGGATTTTTTATTGTTTTGCAGAACGCTCGATTCGAGATGTTTGAGCGTTCCCGCGCCCTGAAAATCGTTGACTTGGCGAAAAGCTGCGTCTTCGAGCGCGTCAAAAAGAACGACTTGCCGTTCGGCATACTGCACGAATCGAAAGAGCAAATCCAATTTTTCCGCCTCCGTTTCAACCGAAGCGTGGTTGTCAAAAAAATCTTCGACAATCCGGCGCGGACTGTGCGAATTCGCATAACCTTCTTCGCAATTATTGAGAAAAAGCGACAGCAAGATGCCCGTTTTCTCGATTCGATTAAACGGCAGAGAAGTGAAAAGGCTGTTGTAAAGCTGAAACGGAACGGCGACGTAATCTTGAAACTGCTGCAAACGGCTTGATAAATTGTATTTCATAAAAGAAAAATTATTTGTAATGATTCACTTATACTTTCCTAGATTTTTCCGCATTTCAAAATGAGCCGTTGTCCTTTAAAAATTCTAATACACAATTTTTAAAATCTTACTTTTCAAACCGAAACCAATCAACATCAGCCGTTCCCGCGTCGTTAAATTTTGCCGGACGAGTGAAAAACAAACCGACTTTCGCGCCGATCCAACGACCTTCACGCGCTTTGAACGGTGCGCCGACAATTTGAAAATTTACGCTGTCCGCGCTGAAACTAAAGCTACACATCGCGCCTTTGGAAACTTTCACGCGCAGATAAAACTCTTTATTTTCGAGTTCAATCGGCGCGGTTTCCGTTTCCGAATTTCCTTTGTCAGCGTCTTTCGCGGTTGATTGTGAAATGTAAAGTTTGCCGTTTTTGTAGCTCGCGCCGATGTCGGAATAGTCCATTCCCATCACGACCAAACCGATTTTTTCGCCTTCAAAACGCGCGTTTAAATTTACTTTTGTCGTTACCGTAAATTCTTCGGCGGGAAATTTTTGCAGCAGCAGATTCGGCAAATCCCACAGATTTTTATAATTGTCTGGAAGCTCAACCGAATTCATCCTCAACACGCCTTTTGACGGAAACGGAAACGCCCAAACCGCTTTCGGATTCGCCTGCCACTGCCACTGCAAACCAAGCTTCGCGTCGTTAAATTCATCGGAATCCGGCGGCGTAACAATCGGATAAGTTTTCCCGATGTTCGGTTTTTTATAATTCAAAACCGGCTCGCCCGTGCCGTCGCCGTCCGTATCAATTCCGATGACGGGAAAATCGTTTTTCCAAGTCATCGGTTCGAGATGCAAAATTCTGCCGTATGCGCCTTTGTCCTGAAAATGAAGAAACCAATCTTCGCCCGTTTGCGTTTCAATCCACGCGCCTTGATGCGGTCCGTTTATCGCGGTTTTTCCTTGCGCGAGAACGATTTTTTCATCATAAGGTCCGTAAATATTTTTTGAGCGCAAGACAAGTTGCCAGCCGGTTGCCACGCCGCCGGCAGGCGCGAAAATGTAATAAAAATTATTGCGTTTGTAAAATTTCGGACCTTCAATTGTCGGATTTGCGTCGTGTCCGTCATAAACCAAAACGCCGTCGTCGAGCAAGCGGGTTCCGTCCGCGCTCATTTTCGAGACAATCAAAACGCTTTTGATTCCGGCGCGGCTGCCTGCAAAAACCGAAACCAAATAAGCGTTGCCGTCTGTATCCCAAAACGGACAAGGGTCAATCCAGCCTTTCGCTGCTTTTATCAAAACGGGTTCAGACCAGCGAGAAGACGGATTTGCGGTTTTCGTCATATAAATTCCGAAATCCGGGTCGGGATAAAAAATGTAAAATTCGCCATCGTGAAAACGAATCGAAGGCGCCCAAACTCCGCCGCCGTGCTGCGGTTTATCGAAAACGTCGGTTGGATTCTGCTTTTGAAAAACGTAATTTATCAATTCCCAATTGACCAAATCCTTCGAGTGCAAAATCGGTAAACCGGGCGCGGCGTTAAAGCTCGAAGCCGTCAAATAAAAATCGTCGCCGACGCGAATCGCGTCCGGGTCGGAATAATCGGCGTGTAGAATCGGATTTTTATAAGTTCCGTCGCCATTGTCGGCAACCCAGACTTTCGAGATGTTTTTGGTTTGTGCGGAAATTAACAGAGAAAAAAGCGAAATGAAAATAGTTTGGAATAGAAAACGAAATTTGTTTGATTTCATATTTATTTGAAATAAAATATTAACCACAAATCGCAAGAAACACACGAAACTCAAAATCGAATTTGAAATCGGATTTATTTTTCGTGTTTTTAGTGTATTTCGTGGTTAAAATATTCAAAGATTCCGCACGATTTCCAGATATTTTCGCGCTTTATCACCAATGACTTCGAGATTCCCTTCTCGAATCGCTTTGGTGTCAACCAAATCCGCGCCGACTCCGACGGCGATTGCGCCCGCCTTGAAAAAATCGGCAATCGTTTCAAGCGAAACGCCACCTGTCGGCATCATTTCGACGTGCGGAAATAATGTTTTCAAAGTTTTTAGATATTTTGCGCCGCCCATTACGTCGCACGGGAAAACTTTGACGCAATCTGCGCCCGCGTTCCAAGCCGTTAAAACTTCGGTCGGCGTGATTGCGCCGGGCATTACAGCAACTTTTTTTTCGCGGCAAAATTTGACGGTTTCAGTATCGAAAACCGGACTGACGACGAATTTTGCGCCCGCCTCGATACATTTTTCGGCTTGGTTTTTGTCCAAAACCGTTCCCGCGCCGAGCAGAATTTCCGTGTTTGATTTGTTTAATTCGGCGATAAGTTCAACCGCGTTCGGCACAGTCATCGTGATTTCAAAAATCTTGATGCCGCATTTTGATAATACTTGAATCGCTTTTCGCGCGTCTTCAGTCGAATTTGTGCGAACAACCGGAACGAGTTTTTCGCGCTTGATTGTTTCTAAAACTTTCGCTTTTTTCATTCGTTTATTTTATACGAAAAATCAAACTTCGCCGAGATTGACGGGTTCGAGTTTCGGCACGAGCAGATGCATAATCAATAAAGCCACCAGATACGCAAAGCCGCAGACGAGAAAAATCGGAATATAATTGCTGTTAGTTTTCTGCAAAATATAACCTGTCCCGGAGGCGAAAAGCATTCCGCCGATTGCACCCGCCATTCCGCCGATGCCGACGACCGAACCGACCGCCTGTTTCGGAAACATATCCGAAGCGAAGGTGAAAATATTTGCCGACCAGCCTTGATGCGCCGCGGCGGCGACGCTGATTAAACCGACCGCTATCCAGAGATTTGATGTTTGAGCGGCGAAAATAACCGGCACGACGGCGAGAGCGCAAATCAGCATCGCGGTTTTGCGTCCGGCGTTGATTGACCAGCCGCGTTTGATAAAAAACGAAGACAAAAATCCGCCGCCGACCGAGCCGACATCCGCAACGACATAAATAATAATAACCGGCAAACTGACTTGCGACATACTAATCCCGTAATTTTTGTCGAGAAATTTTGTCAGCCAGTAAAGATAAAACCACCAAATCGGGTCGGTTAAAAATTTTCCGATGGCGAAAGCCCACGTTTGCCGATGCGGAAAAAGTTTCGCCCATGTCGTTTTGGCAACGGGTTTTTCAGAATCGCTTTGAATATATGCGAGTTCACCTCTTGAAATTCGCGGATGTTTTTCGGGCGGCTGGTAAAATAAAAGCCATAAAATCAGCCAGACGAAACCGAGTGCGCCGGTCGCCACGAACGCGCCGTGCCAGCCATAATGACTGACAATCCATGGAATCGTCAGCGGAACAAGAATCGGTCCCATATTTGAACCGGCGTTGAAAATTCCCGTTGCCAGCGCACGTTCCTTTTTCGGAAACCATTCGGCAACGGTTTTTATCGCGGCGGGAAAATTTCCCGCTTCTCCGAGACCGAGCGCAAACCGCGCGACACCGAAACCGAAAGCCGTGTTTGCAAAAGCGTGTCCCATTGCGGCAAGACTCCAAACGACAACCGAGATTGAAAAACCTTTGCGCGTGCCGAGCCAGTCCATAAATTTACCGACTACGAGCAAACCGATGGCGTAAGCCGCCGTAAATGCTGTTACAATCCAGCCGTATTGTTCTTCGTTCCAGCCTATCGAACGCTGCAAATCGGGCGCGAGAAAACCCAAAACCATTCGGTCAATGTAATTTATCGTGGTGGCGAAAAACAAAAGGGCGCAGATCGTCCAACGCTGATAACCGATGCGCGTTACGACTTCTCCGGCAGCCGCCACAACCGCGCCGGTTACGCTCGAACCCGTTCCGAGCGGCGCGGCGACGGTGCTTATCTGTGGTTCTGTGATTTCTTCAAAGACTTCATCAGTTTCGTTCATTTTTTGACCTCGCGTTTTATTTTTGCGGAAACACGCGCGAAGTAAATGTGTTTGCTGAAAATTTTACTGCGCCCTTATTTCGTGCGTGTTTCCGCATTGCGGAATTTTAGAAACTCAAAACCTGCGGCGAAAGATATTTGCGCCCATTAATTTCAACCGGAATCTGCGGAAAATCCGGCGTTGCCGTGATAATTTCGATTTTATCTTCCAAAACCAGAGCGGTTTCTTCTGTTTTTGTTCCTGTTACCGACGGATTCCACGCAAATGCCTGATGCGGAAAAACCGTTTCGTTCGACTTCGGATGAATTATCCAATCTCTGGTTTTATATCCGGTCGCGCCGCCTTGATGATGTAGATTTATCTCGCCGGCAAAGCCTTTTTCGGCGTAAGCGGCAGCCGCGATTTTATAAAGTTCCGCGCCCGTTTTTCCCGTTTTCGTTTCGGATAAAAGTTTGGCGAAAACGTTTGCGGCGACTTCGGTTTTGCGCTTCAATTCAGACGGAATTGCGCCGATACAAATTATGCGACTCAAGTTTGCGATTAAACCTTCGCGCCGGGCGCAAATGCCGATTAAAAGAATTTTTTCCCAGACATTTTCAGTCGGAATCGGATGACGAAATCTTTCGATTCTCGCGTCAGCACCGACTAAATTGACAACCGGATTGATGTTAAATTTTGCTAATTCGCCGCGCGTTTTTCCGGCAATTTCAATTTCGGTTTCGCCCGCGTTAAAAAATTTTATCGCCTTTCCGATTGCCGCGCCCGCATCTTTGCCGAGTTCGCGGTATCTTTCTATTTCTGTTTCGGTCAAACTATAACGACAGCCGGAAATTAAATTTTCAATCGGGCGAATTTCCTTTTGTAAAAACAAATCCGAAACTAAAATTTCATTTGCGTCCAAAAGCGATGCGGCTTTTTTGACGATAAAATTGCCCGACGCTTTTTCCGTTTGCCACGCGAATTCAACCGGCTCGAAATCTTCGGCGGAAATTTCTTCTGCCAAAATGCGCGGCATTTCAATATTGTTTGCCAGCACGAATCTTTTGCCGTCGCTGCAAACAAGCAAAAAACACGAGCCGTTGTCGCTGCTCGAATTGATGCCGTTTGATTTGCCGCCCGTCAGCCAAGCGAAATTGTGTTGCGAGTTTATCAAGACGCCGCCGAGATTTTCGGCATCGAGCATTTCTTGCAGGCGTTCGGTTTTGATTTGAATTTCGCTTTTCACGAAGGTTTTTAACGCAAAAATGCAACGGCGCGAAGACGCAAAGAAAATAATTTATTAAATTTAAAGAACTTTGCGCCTTCGCGTCTTTGCGTTAAAGTTCTTCTATTGATTTACGCCCGAAGCCAAAAATCCGCCGTCCACGACTAAAACTTCGCCCGTGATATAACTCGCTGCCTCGCTTGCTAAAAAAACCGCCGCGCCTGCCAATTCTTCGACGTTGCCGAAACGTCCCATCGGCGTTCGCATTTGAAACTCTTTGCCGCGTTCGGTTGATTCTAAAAGCTCACGATTCAAATCGGTTTTGAAAACGCCGGGCGCAATCGCGTTGACGTTCACGCCGTTTTTCGCCCATTCGATTGCCAGCGATTTCGTAAGGGAAGCAACCGCCGCTTTCGATGCCGAATAAGCCGCGACTTCAAACAGCGAAACAAAGGTTGAAAGCGACGCGATGTTGATTATTCGCCCGTATTTTTCCTTAATCATCTGCCGCCCGAAAATCTGACACGCCCGCAAAGTTCCGTTCAGATTCGTTTCCAAAATCGCGTTCCAATCTTCTTCGGCGAAATCAAGCGTCGGGGCGCGTTTTGTGCGTCCGGCGGAATTGACTAAAATATCAACTTTACCGAGTTCTTTGACGCATTCGTTTAACAAATTTTCCAGCGATGCGCGGTCGGAAACGTCCGAAGTGATTCGCAAAGTTCGTCTGCCGAGTTTTTCGATTTCAGCGCAGGTTGATTCGACCTGTTCGATCCGCCGCGAGGTCGTTACAACGTCGGCTCCGGCTTCGGCTAAACCGTGTGCAATCGCGCGTCCGATTCCTGAAGTTCCGCCGATGACGACTGCGACTCTGCCGCTCAAATCAAACTTGGCATAACTCATAATCTAAAATTTTAAGATAGAAAGATTGGTAAAAGGTATTACCATTTCGTTAAATTCTCAATAGTATCTATC
>JALYZF010000058.1 GCA_030948995.1 Acidobacteriota bacterium | reverse complement strand
CTTTCGGCAAGCAGCGTTTTGATAACTTTTTCCTGCACGTCATATGCGCCTTCGCCGACGTGCGTGTAGCGGATGCGTCCCTGTTTGTCGAGAATCACCACGGTAGGCCACGCTTCGATGCCGTATGCGCGCCACGTTTCGCCGTTTGTGTCGGTGACGACTGGGTATTTTATGCCGTTGCTTTTGACGGCATCTCTGATTTTATCGAAATTCTTTTCGTAATCGGATTCGGGCGTATGAACGCCGACAATGGTTAAACCTTTGTCGCGGTAGGCGGCATCGAATTTTTTGAGCGTCGGCAGAGTGTTGCGGCAGTTGTAGCAGCCGAACGTCCAGAAATCCACCAGCACGACGCGCCCGCGCAAACTTTCAAGCGTCGCCGCTTCGGAATTTATCCATTGCCCGGATGACAGATCGGGCGCGAATTTGGCTTTGCCCGACGCAATCAGCGCGTCTTTGGTATTTGCCTCGGCTTTATCGTCGGCGACCATCGGCGCGAACGAATTATCGCCGTTTGAGCCAGTCGTTTCGGTATCAACGGTTGCGGCGAATGTTTGTCCGCCGTTTTGTCTCGAAGCAAGCGAACCGGCGCAGCCGAGGGCGATTAAAGCTGTTGTGATTAAAACGGCTGTCAAACCGAATAAAATTTTGTAACTCATAATAATTTCTCCGACCAATATATTTATGTCTTCGTTTAGTAATGCCGAACAGATTCGCGTTTATTCCCGCGCGGAAAATTCCATAATCAAATTATCAATGTCCGGCATACCAATCATAGCCGCGTTCCGCCCAATAATCTGCCGGACGTTCAAGTGTAAATTCGATGCGCCCGATGCGTTTGATTTGTTTGATGCCGTATTTGGTCGCCGTCGCCAATCTCAGCGGCGCGCCGTGTTCGGGCGTTAAAGGCGCGCCGTTCATCTCGTAAGCGAGCAGCGTTTGCGGATGCAGAATGCTCGGCATATCCCAGCCGACGTAATAACCTTCGTCGGGCGTAACTAGCGAAACATAAGGCGGCAAATTGTTCGGATTATTTACATCGTGAAGGTTGCTCACTACCGTACGCGGCTGGTATTTCGCCATAAAATCGGAAAATCGCGCGCCCGTCCAATTAACGATGACGCTCCAGCCTTCAATGCATTTCAATTCGGTCGTCATCTCCGTGCGCGGCAGTGCTTTTATATCATCCAAAGTTAAAATCAAATCTTCATTTCTACCTGCCAGACCGCCGACGCGCAGCCGCCAATCAGCCGCATTAAAATCTTCGCTCAAACCTTCCATTCCGTTAACTCGCTCACCGGCAAGTTCGCGCGGAAATTCCGGCGCGAGGCGTTTCGGCGTGTAAAAAATTTGACTAATTCGTTCGTTAAATTCAAATGTGCGCCGCAGAAGATTTTGCTTGGTTTCATCCGGCATCCAGCGCCAGCCGAAAACGCCGACCAACGCGGTCGCGCCGCCGATTAAAAAGCCGCGCCGCGATTTTTGAGACATTCGCCGTTTCGCTTCCGCCTCCTCCAAAGGCTCGCTCAATTCGCGCTTTTCGTTTAAGATTTTCGCCGTATTGTCGCGGTCTGAATTCTGCGCGTCAGAGTTTTCGGCTTTTTGTTTCGCCGATTCAATTTCACGAACTTTTTCAACTAAAATTTTCGATTCGATTTCAGTGGGTTGATTTTGCTTTTTGTCTTCGTTCATATGGTTGCTCCTCCTGTTTCGTTGAGCGCGGATTCGGGAATTTTCGTTTCCGCGTCAACCGTTTCGTAACCCGTTATCATCGAGGAGAAATTGCCCCAACCGGCAAGCGCGACTTGAACGACGTGAACGACGAAAAACGCGACGAATGAAATCATCAGCCAGAAATGTTCCCAACGCGCCCATTCGTAACCGCCGAGAAGCGAAGTTAAAAAGGATAATTGCAGCGGTTTGTAAATCGCCAATCCGGTAATAACTGAAGCCGCGCCCATCAAAATCACGCCCGTGTAAGCGATGCGCTGAGCGTCGTTGTATTTGCCTTGCGGCGGAAGTTTTTTGACAATGTGCAAATCGTGAAACGTAACGAGGGCAGCGCGTTTGAGCGAACCCGGAACGGGCAGAATCGCCCGCCACTCGCCGGAGAAAATCAAATAAGCTACATAAATTATTCCGTTGACGAGAAAAAACCACATAAAGAAAAAATGCAGTTGCAGACCTTCGGCGAGACGAAACGGAATACCCAGAGTTTCATAAAACCACGCCGGAAAAAAGTGAAATAATTCGCCGCCGAAAATTTTTATCGAATAAATCTGGTTCGCCCAGTAAATCAAAATCCCGCTCCAAATCATCATCGAAAGAAGCGGAAAACTTATCCAGTGCAGCCAGCGCACGGCAAGCGGATGTTTTTTTTCTAATTGTTTCGCCATTGTCGGAAATCTCCTTTCAAACTTTCAGCTTGAGATTTTATGTCGTCGGACGGAATTAAAGAATAATGTGAAACCACAGATTTACACGGATAAATCAAAATCAATCTGTGTTTATCTGCGTAAATCTGTGGTTCATTTTCTTTTACTTGTCTGATTACTATACAAAAAATACGCTTATGCTTCCGTCTGTTCGATATGACGGCGAACGGCGGGCGCGAGCATCTCAGCGATTGCCAGATTTTCCCGCGCGCTCAAATCCGAGACGACAAAAATCGCGTGCCGCGCCGCGCGAAATCGGGCGACTTGAAAATTTTCGTCCGGCTGAACAATCGTCGCTCCGTCCGTTTCGTCAAACGAATCCGCGGCTTCGGTTACGAGAACCGAAATCGTTTTTTTGCCCGTTCGCAAAATAACGTGCGCGAAACGCCGACCGTTAAAAACGCACGAATGCGCGGCGAGAAATTTTATTTCGCCGATTGTTTCCCCGTCGGTTTTTTCAGCCGGAGATTGTCGCAGAGAAGTTTTGACGACCTTATCCAAATCCTTGTTAAAACGCCCGTATTTTTCGGCGGCTTCGGTTAAAGTTATCGGTTTTTCTTTGAGCCGAAAATGAAGCGCGCAATTTTTGTGGTCGCCGATCGCCGTCTGTGCCAGTTCCCGCCAAGCGATTCGGACGGCTTGATTTGCGGGTGATTCGGTCGGGCGCGAAAGTTCGACAATTTTGTTTGTTTGATTTTGCTCTTTAACTATCGCGTTTTCCGTCGGCGACGGGCGATAGAGCCAAATCGCTCCGAACGAAATCGCCAGCAAAAGGCAAGCGGCAACCGCCGCAAAAATCGGTGAATTAACAAAAAATCCGCCTTTTAATTTTTCCCAAATTGACGGGCGCAAAGCTGTTTCGCGTAATTGGTTTTTTAGTTTCGCGGCAAAAACCGTATTTATCTGCGTTTCCGGCGCGTTTCTAAACGCCGAACGCATTTGCGCCAGCAGTTCGCGTCGCGCGGCGAGTTCGCTGCGACACGCCGGACAATTTTCCAGATGCCGCAGAACTTCGTGATTCGTCTCGACCAGCAATTCATCGCCGAGATACGAATCCATCATTTCCCTAAATTCCTGACAACGCATATTTGTAGTTTTCAGCCGTCGGCGGCGATGCCGAAATTTTTCGCGTAATCGGTCAGTTGCTGCCGCAGCAGTCGCCGCCCGCGATGCAGACGCGACATCACCGTTCCAATCGGAACTTCTAAAAGCGCGGCGACTTCCTTGTAAGAAAATTCTTCGACATCGGTTAAAACCACGACATCGCGGAACGTCTGCGGCAGTTTTTCGAGCGCCTGCAAAATTTCTTCGTCTTTCAATTCTTCGGCTATCGGCGGCACAAAAGCCACCGTTTGCGCGATTTGTTCCTCGACATCTTCGACGAGTTTCAGTCGCCCCAATTTATATCGCCGCTTAGCGTTCAAATGATACAGGATCGTAACCAGCCACGCGCGGCAATTCGTATCGGGCGTGTAGCGATGAAACGATTTCAGCGCCTGAATAAAAGTTTCCTGCGTCAAATCTTCCGCCGTTTCGCGGTCGCGCGCGAGATAATTTGCCACGCGAAAAACGTCCGCCATCAAAGGCACGGCTTCGGCTTCAAACGCCGCCCATTCCTTTTCCCGCTCTTTCCCGCCGATTCCAAACATAAAAAGTTAGTTTGAAAAATCGCGCCTCGCAACTATAACAATGCGCGTCTTCCCGGATTTTATTCCCTTTCAGTTAGAAAGAAAATCTTTTCGCCGATTAATTTGGTGAATCGTTTTTCTCCGTATTGTTCGTTTAATTTTTCATTCAATTTCCGCACGCAGGAATTTGATTTTTCTCTTTTGTTCGTCAGTTTTCTAAAATCTTTCGCGCAACGATTCGCTGCAATGCGTCGAACTGCGGATTGAGCGCGAGCGCGCGCCTTATAAAATCACGCGCCGCGCTTTTGTCTCCGGCGGCATCGCTAATTATTCCGGCGTGATAAAAAATTTTCGCATCCTGCGTTCCCAACCGCAGGGCGTCTTTTATCGCCGCTTGCGCTTCCACTATTTTGTTAGCTTTGAACGCAGTCCAGGCGAGCGCGTCCGCGCCGTAAATATCTTTTCGCACTTCGTATTCTTTGGCGGCAAGGGTGTATGCTTCTTCCGTTTTTATATCGTGGTCGGCGTAGAAAAGCGCCAGCTGGCGATTGTAAAGCGCGCCGTTTAATTCGCTTAAATGCCCGATTTGTTCGACTAATTCGTATTGTTTTTTCGCATCTTCTTCGCGCCCCGAAAGCCAGTATAAATCGCCGAGCGCGGCGACATAAGTCGGGTCGGGAAGAATGCGCGTAACTTTTTCGTATTGCGCGATTGCGCCCGGCGAATCGCCGCGAGCGGCGCGAACTCGTCCCAAAGACGCGATGGCGCGGTAATAATCGGGAAAAGTCGTCAGCGCTTCGAGATAATGTTTTTCCGCCGTTTCATAATCGCCGACCGAAAACGCGGTTTCGCCCAATTGCCAGCATATCCACGCTACGGTTTCGCGCCGCGGGACGGACTGATTGAGCGCGAGCGTCAAGGCACTGGCAAAATGTTTCTGCGCGCCCGCGTTGTCGCCTTTTAATTGAGCGATTCTGGCAAATCTCGTTTCGCTGCCGTCGCTCATACCATTGTCGAGCAGAGTTATTTTTTTATATGCGATTTCGGCTTGGTCGTATTCGCCGAGTTCGACGAGCGCGTCGCCTAAAATTCCCTGCGAATAACTTTTTTGCGGCTCTAATTCAATCAGACGGAGCGCGTGCTGTTTAGCCGGAACAAATGCGTGAGAAGCGAATTCGGTTAGAGCGAGCGCGGCAAGACCGCCCGCGTTTCGCACGTCCGGTACGGACGCGAGCGAAGCGCGGGCAGCGCGGGCGGCGAGTTCGAGATACTGCGCGCTGCCGGTTTCGCGCAATTTTTGCAGGTAAAGCGCGGCGAGTTTATTGTTCGCGCCGAAATCTTCCGGGTCGTTTTTTACCTTGCTTTCAAAAAAGCGAATCTCTCCGTCGTTCGCCGCTTCCTCGGAGGCAATCGGCGCGGCGGGCGGAACGGACACAACCGCCGGATTGCTCTTTGCCGACTGCACGCCGCCGCACGCGCTCGCCAGCGACAAAGTTGATACTAGAAAAACAACCAGCGCAAATTTATTTTTTACCTGCTGCATAATCTTAAAATATAAGAAACGAGCGCGAAATTGAAATACATCCGGTCTTCTCGTTTTCGCGCTTCGTTTCTTATTCGTCATTGTCCGTGCCGGAAACTCCCATTTTTCAGTCACTGGGAGGCTTTTGTCGGCACATTAAACTGAAGCGTAAATATCGCCAGCATAAAAATAGTGACGAGCGATTTTGTTTTATTTTTTTTCATTTTTACTCCTTGTTTTTCATTTGATTGGCGAATAAAGTTTACCGTCATCTGCCGACTTGATTTCTGCCCTAAATTCCACTTAAAAACTGATGCCGGAATGAACGGCAAATTGAATTGAAGCGAACCGCGTGCGATTTGGGCGACGTTCCCAGCGCACCGGAAAATCCGCTTCGATAAAATAATTGAGTTTACCGGTTAGTTTGAAACTGCGGTTGGCAATCGGCGTAAAACCGTAGTTTCCCGTGCCGAATTCATACGCCGCGCGAATGCCGACGGCGTATTTTTTCTTGATGCTATAAACAACTCCCGGATGAACGAGAAAGCGAAAATCCTGATTCGACGGTGTGTTGATAATCGGCACGAATTCAAAATCAAACGCCGCCGGACTGTTTGTTCTAACCGTCAGCGCGAATGGGAAACCGATAATGAAATCGTCGGCAATTGTCGTCGTCATACTATTGCCGCGCGTGACAATCGGAATGACGATTCCGACGTGACCGCCGAAACGCGGCGGTTTCGGGTCAGTTTGTTTTTCGAGTTCGGTTTTCTCAGATTTCGTTCCCTCTGATTTATTGTCCGCTGTGTCTTCATCAATTTCAGAATTCTTTTTTGCGGTTTTATCCGCACCTCGCGTTATTTCGTTATTTTCAGTTTTAATTGCTTCCGGCGATTCGCCGAGATTTTGCGAAACTGTTTGCGCCCGCAAATTTGTTGTTGTCAAAAACACGGCAAAAATAAAAAGTAGCAAGCGAATTTTCAAAAAGTTTTTTATGTCGTTCATTTTTATTTTTTTAATTATTTATCGGGCTTTCCGCGCGTTTCGCTTGAGAACTCTCAAGTATTTAATTCCGATAATTTTTGTTTTGCAACATCGGCTTGCAGAATGTCGAACGCCGGATTTATTTTGAGCGCAAACCGTAAACGCTTGACGGCATCCGCGCGATTGCCGAGCGATTGGGCGATCATTCCGGCGTGATAACTGATTCGCGCGTCGCGCGTGCCGAGCCGCAACGCTTCATCAATCGCCTTTTTCGCGTCGGCGAAATCGCCTTTTTTATAAAGACACCAAGCCAGCGCGTCGCAGGTGTAAATGTCGGAACGCGCCGCCCGCTCGCGCTCGGCGATTGCTAACGCTTCGTCAAGTTTTATGTCGTGGTCGGCGTAGAAAAGCGCTAGCAGACGCGAATAAGTGCCGCCGACGGGCTGGTTCGTTCGCTCAATAAATTCCAGTAAATCGTATTGCTTTTTCGCTTCGTCCGGCTGTCCGAGTTTGGTATAAAGATCGCCGAGCGCAATCGCGGTTTCCGGCAGCGGGACGCGCGCTTGAGCCTGTTTGTAAAATTCGATTGCCGCAGGCAAATCGCCGAAGGCAAGACGCGCCCGCGCCTTTCCAGCCAGCGCGAGATGATAATCAGGGAAATGATAAAGAGCGATGTCGAATTCGTGTTCGGCGGCAGTAAGATTTCCCGCGTTAAGCAAAAGGTCGCCGAGATGGACGCGACACCACGCGACGGTTTCCGGGTCGGGCGCCGCTTCCGCCGCCGCTCGCATCGCTTCAATCGCGCCTTTGACGTCGCCCTGCAATTCGCGCAGATAGGCGGCTCTGGTATAGGAATTTGTTCCCGGTCGCAGATTCATCATCGCCCGCGCCGCATCGAACGCTTCGTCGTAACGACCGAGTTCGATCAGTGCGTCGGTCATCGCGCCGTAGTTTTGCGAATCGTCCGGTCGCTCATTCTTTGCTTGTCCGGCAGTTTCAAGCGCTTCATCGAAACGGTGATAAACGAGCAAAAGCATCGCTTTTAACTTAATCGCGTCGTAATTATTTTCCGCCGCTGCCGCTTCAAACGAACGGTTCAAAGCAGTTTCGGCTTTGGCGTTAAAACCGAAGTCGCCGGTTTCCCGCGCCTTTTTTATAAAAGCGGCGCACAACGCGTTATAGCCTTTAGGGTCAGACGGCGATTTCTCGATTAAATTTTGCGCGGTTTGAATTTGCCGGTCGGAAATCGTCGCCTGTGAGGTAAGAGCGACGGATTTCTGAGGCAAGGTTTCTTCGGGCAAATCAGCGCGCGACGGCGCGAATCGAATGCCTGCAATAATCGCCGTCGCTGCCAGAACGATTCCGATTAACAATAAAGTTTTTTTCGGCATAACTTCACCTTAACTTTAATAAACTGTCGAATGCCGAAGACGATTCCTGTCAAAATCATCTCCGGCTGGCAAACCGAATAAAAATCATTCGGACTGCCTCTTGTTCGCCCGGCGAACACTTACGGCTGGTCGTGCGTGTGCGTATGCGTGAATCCTTCCTGCGGCAAGCCCAGATACGGGAATTGACTGAGGAAAGGCACATCGTTGGCATCAACATTATCGGTCAAAGCCGCCGCCGCCGGACACGGACTGCCGCCGAAGTTCGCCTGAATCACGCCGCCCCAAAGTTTGAGCAGAATGTCAACCGAGTCGTCGCCGACGCGCCGACCGTTCGGGAAACCGGCGTAATCGCCAGCCAAAACTCCAAGCCGGTTTTCGACCGCTGACGGCGGAATGTTGTAATTAAGCCGCATCTCGTCGGCAATCGCCGGATTTCTCGTTTGTGTCTCGCGGTTGCCGGGAAATCCGTTGACTACGCCCGCCGGATAACCGAGCATAAACGAAGCGACTTGATCTCGACGGTTCAGTGTGTCCGTGCAGCCGACAAATTCCTTCAACTGCTGTGTAAGCGTATTCGGACCTTGCTGTGTGGCGGGATTTAAGATAAACGGAAAGATATTACTCGCATCTTTGGTCGGATCGGTGGCGTTATAAAAATCTTTCGCCTTGATCGGATCGAGAAACTCGTTGAATAACGGATTTGAAAGCCGCGAAACTTGTGTGGCTCTGCCGTTTCCAATGCCACTTCCGTTACCATTATCACCGTCATTGTCTTCACTATTACGGTTACCATTTCCATTGTTGTCGACTAAATTTATGCACAATTGGTTTTGTCTGACCGATTGCGCGGTGCAGACCGGCAATGATTTGCGGCTCGCCGTTGACCAAACGCCGATGATGCCGTCTGTATCGCCCGCCGCCCGCAATCTGGCTTTCGGAATCTCGACGGCGAGCGTCGAAATATTAAAACCGCTCGTTCCATCAGCACCCGGCGCGCTCGGATTTATCAAATCGAACGCCGTTCCAAGTCCGACGTAAAATCCTTCGTCGCGCGGACCGACGAACGAACGCAGACCTCCCGAGTTCGGCGCGGTGTGAACGGCTAATTGGGCGAGATTTTGATACGCCGCGCTCGTGTCGCCGCGCACGACCGTGCCGCCTCTTCCCACTTCGGCGACATTGATTGACTTCGGTCCGGGACGATTCGGCGCGGTTCGCACATTTTCGAGCAGAACTTTGCCGTTCGAGCCTTTGCCGAATTCCGTCAGCGTGTAGCTTTGCGGCTGATTTAGATTGACATACTGAGATGTCGGGTCAGCCGGATTCGGCGGCGGCAGAATCGTATTCGTGTTGTAGAGATATGTTCCGGGATCAAGGATACGGGTTTTAAATTGAAAGCGATACGTTAAATCCGGCTTCGCATCGCCGTCCACGTCGATGAGAATCTCGTAATTAACGAAATCCGAGAATTTGTAAAAGTTCGGACCATTGGCAGGTTCCTGCAGCGGAATGAAATTGCTGATTATCGTCACGTAGTCAGAGCGTCCCGTTTCGGTGCTGACAAAGGCGTAAACATCTGTATTATCCGCCGCCGGGTCTTCCGAAATAAACGGCGAATCGCGGTGGCTCGAAGCCCGCGCAAACGGCGCGAACATCACGCCCATTATCAAACCGGTCATTGCGGCAAAAGCACTTACCTTTGTCAAATAACGAGTTGCCGTCGTCATCGTATTTGCGTTAAATACGATAGTACTGATTTTTTTACTGCTCATTTTTTCCTTACTCCTTGAAATTAAAAATTAAAATCGTTTTTTGACAGGTTTTTTGACAGGTTTTTGATAAAGAAAATCCCTGCGGCGTCCACGCACCGCCTGGTTTATCCATACAAACTTTTGAAAACTTAATTTGCTGAAAAATTAACCGCGCCAAGTAATTTTCGGTCTTCGGCGCGGTTAATTAAACATCTTATTGCCGCGTTCCGTCGTCGCGCGAGCTTCCCGGAGGCGACGGCTGACTCGGTTTGGCGACAAACGGAAATTGGTTGAGAAACGGCTTGTCATTGCCGTCAACCTTATCGCCGAGCGGCTTGCCGTTGTTGATTATCGTAAAAGTCCCGTCAACCACGTCGTCTTGAAGCCGTCGTCCGCCCATTTTGCCGAAACCGCCGTCTTTGTTCGTGCCGCCGCCAGAGCCTTTGTTCGGCACACTTAAATCGAGACGCAGAATGTCGCCTTTTTCGACCGCGACTTTCGCCAGCATCGCAATGTGCGCGTCGTCGGTGTTAAAGGCTTTTAGCGATTTGATAATGTCGTCTTTGAATCTGCCTTTGGCGTCGTCTTCGGTCGAAGCCGCGTTGTATTCGTCTTTGCGCGGCGCAGGGATAAGACCGTTGTTGACGAGCGGATTGCCGTCGCGGTCAATCGTCACCCAATCGCCGTCGCCTTCGACCACGTTGTCGTCGCGTATTTTCTGCGTTTTTCGCCGCTGCGTTACGGCGTTGACGCCGATGACGTTGCCGGCTCGCCCACGCAGCATATTTGCCGGAACTTCGACTGCCGTTATCAACGTGTTGAGACCGGCGTAAGTGTCGCGCCCGCCGCGTTCGCTTAACAGCGATAGATTCGGATGACCGGGATTCATAATCGCCGACGCGACCATCCGATTGGCGCCCGTGTCGTCCAAAAAGAACGGGTCGTCCGCAACTCCGGCGTAAAACGACGCGCCTGTCTCGCTGTTGTTCGTTACGACGAATTCGGGCGCGGTATATTCTTGATTGGAAACCGTCGTCGGCGCGGTGAATTTCTTGCCGTTCGGCAGTTCAATCGTCGCCGTCTGAGCTGTCACGCGCCCCAAGCCTTTCGAGTAATAAACGTCAACGTATGCGTCGGGTTTCGCATCCCCGGTGTTTTCAATCTCGAAACGATAACGAATGTTATTGTCGAAAATCGCCATTCCGAAATGCTCGCCGGAGACGACAAAGCCTTGCGTTGACATAATCAGAACGACTTTTGAATTATCGTTCGGGTCTAAAAACGCATAAGTGTCGGCTAAATCCGCGCCTCTGTCCTGCGTGATTATCGGTGAATCAATGTGGTCGGAAGCCTCAGTCTGCGTCGGCGGAATCGTCCGAGCCGCCAAGAAAAGCGACAGCGCAATCACCGCGCCGAACGCGAGTTTTTTGTTCGTTTTACGAATCATAATTTTTCCTCCTAGCTCGAAACCGCGCGAGCGGTTTCAGTCCTTAAATGTAAAAAAATGCCGCGTCTTTCTTTCGGCGGCGCGTTAAACTTTATTACCGGAACTTTTTACTTCTTAGTAAAAGTCAGCATAGACATTTGAAAATTATTTCTCTGTGCGCGATTACACATATAGAATTTTATTTTCCGATGCCCGCCGATTTCATTTGTTCAATCAGCAAATTGTTTTCGGTTGTCCAGAAAATTGTTTTTCTTAACCGATATATGCTCGAACGGGCGGTTTCTATTCCCGAAGATTAATGGAAAAAACGAACTTCTATATGTTAGCGGGCTAACGTAAAGGAATTTCATTTTTATATCGAAAGTTTTTGGCAGGTTATTAGCCCTTTACGGCTTCGAGCATCGCGCGTCCCGAATCTTCGGCGAATTTTCGTTGAAATGACCGGACAAACGGAAAACCGATTTTAGCGAAAATGTGATGCGGGCGGGCGAATGCTAAAAGCTCATACCAGACCGAATCGTCCGCGAGATGTCGTTCGACGGTGAATCTTTCTTCGCCTTCTTCAGAATGTCCGGGCAAAGTTCCGAACGCGAAACCGTGCTTTTCCGTTTCTCCGCTTTCTTTCAAAACGTAAATGATTCGGCACGGATTTAGTGACCAGCAAAAGCCGTGATTAACAATGATGCAAACCGCTTTGCCTTCAGCAATCGGCGCGTCGGCAGGATAAAGCCGCGTCCATTCGAGCCGATACATCGTCCAATTTTCAATCGCTTCTTTGGCGCGGGCGAAAGCGTTCGCTCCGCTGCCTAATCGAATGCGGCAGTGGTTGATTGGATACCCGGAAGGAATTTTTTCTTTTGACGCGCCGACTTCTTTGTATGAAAAAGGCAAATCTTTTTGAGCGGCAAGAAAATTTTCGATTCGCTCATCTGACGGCTCAAACAGAGTGAACATAAAACGCTCTGGAATTTATTCTGCGGTTCATTTTCGATGCTCGTCAGCATATCGAAAATCGAGCCGTTCGGAGGAATTCGGAAACACCTTCGCCCAGCAGCTTATTATTTTGCCGTTGGTGTTTTATCCATATTTATTTGTCCGCCCGTCAATGCGCTATCCGGCGACTTCCATTCGCCGCGCCGCCCGCAGAGCCTCGCCCGCCGACCAGACGGCGATGCCGAGCAATGCCAAATCCTTGGCGAGAAACTGTCCCGGCATCGGCGACGGAAACGGAAAGCCGTAGCCCGGCTGCCACACGCCCGGCGTCGTCAGAAGAAAATGCAAGGTTACTAAAAACGTGAAAATCGCAATAAAACTGCCGACGGCTGAAAGTTTCGGCGCGAACGGTCTCGTTGCAATCAGTAATCCGGCGATGATTTCGACCACGCCAATCAACGCCGAAGCCGCCCGCACGCTCATCACGCTATACATCCACGACATCAGCGGCGAGTTGGCGATGAAGCCCTGAACGCCTTCGGCTTCGTAGGCGGTAAATTTTAACAATCCGACCCACAGTAAAATTATGACCAGAGCGTAGCGAATAATAGTCGCGCCCGTGTTTTCCAGCGTCATTCCCAAATCCGATTGCCCCGTCATATCAATTCTTTCCGCATTGGTTGCCATTTTGATTCTCCTTATCGGCTGCCGGAAATTTTCCGGCGGCAGTTTTATTTTATCGCTCGCCGCATTTTCGCGGCGAATTTCGGCGGCGAAATTTTTACTGAAAATGTCTTTGTTACTTCGCCCGATTAAATTATTAAAACCGTCGCTTCCGGTTTTACTTTTTCATCATCACGCCCATTTT